>JAKAYZ010000030.1 GCA_021816165.1 Planctomycetota bacterium
GTCCGAGTGGCTTAAGGAGCACGATTGGAAGTCGTGTGTGGGGGTAACTCCACCGTGGGTTCGAATCCCACTCTCTCCGTTTTTTTGTTGTCGTAGGCTTGATTGAGCCCAAGATAGTTAGAACGGTACTGTCGCTCAACGAAAGAGCCGAAATTCAAAGAAAGAATGGCTCGCTCAAGGTAAACGAGGCGACGGCGGCGTCTCCTCATAAGGCGAGGTTCGCGGGTTGCCGGTGACGTCCAACACGCGCGCAGATTGGGGAGATGGGCGGGTGATGATGGCTGGGTCGGACGTGCAACCATAATTCGATGCGGCTCGTGGGCGAGCTTGCTGCATTAGAGGCAATTTGGGGTGCGGACATGATTGCTAGCCAGCCAAGTTGTTATGAGCCTCGTATTCTAAAAGGTGTGATATCGCTTCGCCCCGTGAAATAGACACCCATTGGTGGGCCGCCGAGCAATGGTGGAAGGCATCGGAGTACGCCCCATTCGTCTGCGAAAACGCAGCAGAATTCAGTGTCGCCTTGGGCGTGATGCAGCGTTACTTTGACAAAGCGTGGTGGGCCCATGTAGTAAAGTTGGCTAGTCCCAACTACGTGGCGGCGGGGCTGATGGGCGAAGGCGCGATGGTATTAGATTTCATATTCGCGCTCGGAAGCGCGGTGGCGTCGCTGGAGAAATCAGAGGGCTTTAAGGCAAAGATGGCTCATCTGAAGACCGATGAATCCGGCTCGACCGCCTTTGAATTCCTCATTGCTGGCTACCTCCAAGCCGGCGGCCTCGCTGTCAAATTCCCTGGCGAAAGTAACACCCACAAAACCCCCGACATCTTCGCGGATTGTGAGGGGGACTGTATCGCCGTGGAGTGCAAAAAGCTGCAGCTTGAGGAATGGGAAAATTGGGCGACGGATATCGGGTTGCGGGCGTTGACGGATTTGCTCGGTAACGCTGCGGAACGGTATGTAGTCCAGATCGACCTTGACCCACGCCTTTCCGAGATTCGGTTCGACGATAAAAGATACCCCGGATTCAATGAGACCGTCGCGGAGGCGATAATCCTTCGCATTCGGTCCGTAATCGGCGAGGTGATCGCGACCGCTCCGCATCTCCCCTGCGAGTTTCCGATCGCCGGCCTTGGCAGGGCCGTTCTTCGGGATAAAAACGACATGGTCGAAACCTCGCTGTCGGGATTCAGCGTCTCGCCCGTTTGGCAATTGCGGCGCATTCTGACCAACGGGCTATCGCCGGCTATCGAACAAATCCCGCCGAATATCCCCGGCATTGTCGTAATTCAGTGCGAGCACCTCCCCGACCCTGATTTTGCCCGACTTGTCGTAGACGCGATAACCGGACACGACCGTACTAAATTCGGTCGGTTGTCGGCGTTGGTGATTGTACCGCGACCTTACCTGAACCATTCACGCCCTGCATTACTGTTTATAAACCGCAATAGTGCAGTGGCTGGCCACACTGGAGCCTGCCAACTGGCGCTCGCAGCCTTACGTAAGCAACTCAACGTGCAGGAGGCCTAATGGTGTTCTGACCAACGGGACGGCCAGTCTCGGCCGCTTCTTTTTTGCGGGGAGGTCCATGCTCGGCGGCCGAGGATTATGCACGCGCATCGCCCCCTGTTCAAAGCGTTTCTTCTGCCATTCGTGGAACATACCCGGTGTGATGCCATGTTTTTGGCACACATCGGAAATACTGACTTCCTCGGGCAGTGCCTCCCGAAGAATAGCCATCTTTTCATCCCCGGTGTAATTGCGACGTGGTGGGTTACTGGACATTGGCGGACTCCTGTAAACGGCACCGTCTTATCCCTTATGCCAAAAGCCCGTTCCTCCATTTTCGGCTGAAGCAAGACAAGGTTGGTTTGCGGCAATGCCTTAAAATTAAGACTCTCGAGAAAAGCCTTCTCGGCGTCCGATGCGGAATAAAGATCGAGCCACTCCGTGCTAAGAACCTCCTCGGCAACAATTTTGCCTACGTCCGCTTGGCTGAAACGTTTGTCGGCAGCGCTGATCATCACACTTGATTCACACGCCAGCACCAGCAGCAGAGGATAGGGAATGGTACGGTGGATCAAATCGATTACGCGCCGTGGGCGGCCCACACGATGCAAATTGGCCTGCCGCAAGGCAATTTCGAGATATTCACGTTGAGAAAGAGGAACGCAATCCCGGTGGGGTTGACGTTTTCCGTCCCCTCAATAATAATGCTGCCAACGTAAATGCTACGGGCGGCAACCTATCGCACAGAGTAGCCGTACCGGGTACTCTCGTTCTTCGTCTGCGGCATCCAGCGAGGTCACATGGAAACGCCACTGCCGTCATTCAGGAAACCGCCGCTGGTAGAAACTGCGATCAGTCTGCAATTTCAATTGGTTGACGGTCTTAAAAATGCGCACCTGGCCATATTTTGGGAGGGCATGCGAAAGGAGTTCCCCAAGGTAACGGACGCCCAATTGTTACCGGAACAAATCGAGCTGTTCGGCGAAGACGCCTTGCGCACGCGCGGCGTTCCTGGATTCCGAATCGCCGGTGCGGGAGGAGCCTCCCGGATGCAAATGGCGTCTGAGGATGACCAGGCCATGGTGCAAATTCAAAACGGCCGAATCATCTCAAATTGGCGGAGGGGCGCGGGGGGCGAGTATCCCCGGTGGGGCATCGTACTGTCGCGTTTCAAGGAATCGCTGGATAAATTCAAGGCCATGCTTGCTGCGGAAAATCTGGGAGCCGTTTCACTTAACCAATGGGAAGTCGTCTATGTCAATCACCTGCTCAAAGGGCGGGACTGGGATGCGCCCACGGATTGGCCCGACCTGCTCCCCGGGCTGGTTGCCAAGGATATTCGATATTCCACCGGCATTCTGGAATCAGTAGCCTGTGGTATTCATATCGTAATGCCCGATAACCGCGGCAGAATTCACGCGGAGTTGTTCCATGGATTCAATTCGCCGGGGGCGGCACCACAAGAGCTTCTGTCGCTTCAAATTACCGCACGTGGCGGCGTGTGCGAATTTACGGACGAACAGGCCTACAATGGTTTGGAACTTGGCCATGTGGCCATCGTTCAGGCATTTTGCGATTTAACGGGCCCCGAGGCCCAGAAAAAATGGGAACGCGAGGTGTAAAAATCATGATGGCACAGGTACCGAGAGTTGGCATAACACGCGACCGGATTGTCCCCGCAATTAATTCCACCGGCGGACGGGCCGCCGCATTGACAGATCCAATAAACGCGGAATTAAACCATTGGAAAAAGGCAATTGACCAATTGCTTGCATGGAGAAGAGCGGCGGGGGCAGATGATGGCGAGGACCTTCCAACTAGCGAAATTGCGGATTCCGCCATTGATTTTGCGTATGACCAAATCGGCGGTGTATATGCATGCGCTCCCGATAGCATGGTCCCATCCGGTGCTGGCCGGATTGCGATGGAGTGGAATAACGAAAATGGAACAGTCGTCCTTGAATTCGTGGAATTGGGAACCGCCTCGTACACCAGATTTGATCGCAATGGGAAAATATTGGAGAAGCACGTTTTGAAACGCAACCCGACAAGCCGACAACTGGAGCTTCGAGGGTAAGACCGAATGCCGACCCCGAAAAGCCTTCACGCACCAATGGACACGGATGGCGTGCCGCCCGTTTCCGAATCGGAACAGCTTTACCGTCGATTGTTGCCGGCGGCATGGTATCGTAACAGCGATCATCCAATCATTCCACAAAATTATTTTATGCCCCGCCCTTGGCAGTCACCGGACCGTCCCGGTGATACGGATGGCATTTCTGTTAATCGTGCGTCGCTGACGGACGCAATCACGGCGTCCCGCCGCCCAGACACCGGCGAGTGTGTTCCAATGGCCAGATTTGCCGTAACCAATGTCCTTGATATTGGCTTGACAGTTGGCCCCGAACCATTGCCGGATGATCTGAGCCATGCGGTCATACCGGAACTTAACAGCTTGGATCGTCGTGATTCGGCCAAGGAGAAAGAGATGGAAGAATGGGCAATGGCCCTGCGCAATTGCTCAACATTAATCAGGCCCGATAGTCTTTGACTGCCACGCCGGGGCAGGGGAGATAGTTCGCACGATGTCTGCGCAAGACTGAACTTTGGCTCTGGCCGCAGCGGCTGATTTCATACCAACTGCCAGCGGATCGTAAACAGCGCCATCTTACTGGTTTTCTGGCTCATGCGGCGGTGCATGGCCTCAATGAGTTTATCTCGCTTTTTGGCAATCTGATCCTCTACGCCAAATACCTCATGCCGCTGCGTCCGCTGTCGCCTTTCCAGTTCCTGAATAGTTTGCTGGAGATTATTCTGCTCATCAAGCGCGGTGGCTAGGCGGGCTTTTCGCCGAACCGCTTTGATCTGGGCTTTAATGTCCGCCAGGTCTTTTTCGGCGACAAAAACCACATCCTCCGCCCAGTTTTCCAGCAATAGTGTCCGGAATATTTTGTCATAATGAGTTGGGCGGGCGCGGTGGTGGAGGCCGCGTCCTGCACAGGCCGTAGGCCAGGGCGGCTGGTGAGGTCATTGGCGGAAGATTTTGCGTATGCAGCGGCGTTGCCGTTGGGTGGAAAGGTGCCGGCGGCGAGCCTGTGGCCACCGCTTCACCGATTTTCACCGTATCGGCATGTCGTTGGTCTTAAACTCACGCCATGATTATGCCTCGCATCGGAAATATTTACCTGCTCGGGCCGCTGTCACCTCGCTATGGCCATTGTTCCACATCCGGGATAGTCATTTAGTGGTGGGTTGCTGGGCATTTGCGGCCCCCTGTAAACAACACCATTTTATTCCCTATGCCAAAGGCCCCTGCCACCATTTCGGATTGGAGCAACACAGCTCGACCAAGGCTCTCCGTTTGACCAACTTTTATGCAGTCGCCGCGGCGCGTTCCGATAAAGCGCCGGCGGCGTTTGGTCGCGCGGAGGCCGGGCCGGTTTGCGATCGCGATGGCCCACTTACCCGGTTGCGGCAGGCGATGCGGTGGAAACAATGCGATCGATGCGTTCTAATTTTATTCTGACGACGGTTGGCTATTACAAAGGCTCGCCATATGTGTGCACGTTATCGCTTGACCAATTCACCGGCGCAAATTGCGCGACATCTTGGCATTTTGGAAGCTGACGTAACGGCGGCCACAGCGAACCCCCGTTTTAATATCGCCATTTCACAGGCGGTACCGATTGTGAGGGAGGCCGCCGGCCGCCGGACCATATCAGCGGCGGAATGGGGCTTTCGCGCGCCTTGGGACAGCACCAAACGCATTTTTAATGCCATGGCGGAAACCGCGGCCGAAAAACCCACCTTCCGGGCCGCCTTTCGGGAACGCCGCTGCCTGATGCCAGCCGACGGCTTTTATGAATGGCCCAATAAACGAGCCACACTGATTCATTGCAACGATGACCGCCTTTTCTGTTTTGCCGGTTTGTGCAAGGGCAGTGAGGTCACCATGCTTACGTGCGCCCCGAATGATTTTATGCGGCCGATCCACCATCGCATGCCCGTGATTCTTCGCGCCGATGACTATGCCAGATGGCTGAACCCACACGCTGCCGTGGCAGATTTAATGGAGATCATCGCATCACGGCCATGGACGGATATGATCGCGACGCCCGCCGGTACCTTGCATGCCGACTCCATTTGAACATAATGCAAAAAACAATGTCGAAGGTTAAAGGTGAGCGTATATGCATCGATTTATTCAGAACCGTATGTGCAGCCGGCGAAAGATTTTGACCGCTGGTGTTTCCTTGGCGGCCTCTGCCGCGTGCCTGCAATTGGCGCGGGGGGCAGCGGGGTTGACGGACGACCAGCAACACCGGCGCGAGGCGGTCAGGCGGTATCTCGGGAAGCAACACTGGAAGCCACGCGGGTGTATTTATGTTCCCGCCCGTGCCTGGAACGATTATCAAACGTGGCGTAATTACGACCCGCACGAGGCGAGGCGCGACATCGGTTTTGCGCGGCGGTTGGGTATCAATGCCTTCCGCGTATGGCTGAGTTATGAATTCTGGCTGCATGACGCCGATGCCCTGCTGTCCCATTTTAATGATTTTTTAACGGCGTGTGCTGCGGCCGGCATCCGTGTCATGCCCGACCTCTTTGAAAGCGACGGAGTCGAACCGACGAAAGCCAATTTGAACGACACCAATCCGTGGACGGCCTCGGACGTGGTCTCTCCAGCCACCAAGGTGGTGAATGACAAACGCCTGTGGGGAAAGCCCATGGAGTATGTGCAGTGGTTCATGCATCACTTTGGCAATGACCGGCGACTGCTGGCGATAGAGGTGGATAACGAACCGTGGGCACCGTGGCGCATGATATTTGCCCGGGAAGTCATGCGCGTAGCCCGCCGCGCCAACGGAGTTGTCCCCTTAACGGTGGGCGGTAACCGCACGGCCCAGAGCATGTATTTTTTGAATGACGGTATCGATATATTGCAGACTCACTGTAACTTTCCGCTGACGGCGGCGGCGGTGCGGAATCGAATCCATGGTGAAATTACGATTCCGCAGATGGTACTGGATATGCCCATCTGGATGACGGAGTGGCAGCGGCTGCGCCCGCACGGCAGCGGCTGGGGCGGCGGGCATCTGCAGGGGAATGCGTGGCAGCCGGATTACCGGTCGATGGCACCATTGGTGCATCATGCTGAGATCGGCAATTTTTTCTGGAGCCTGATGCTCAAGCCGGCGTGGCTGCTGGTACAACGGCATGAAGGAACGATTTCTGGCGTATTTCATGAGGATGGGCGGGTTTGGAGCAATGCCGATGCGCGGGCCATTTCACAAAATCCAGCTTTTCATGCCCCTGAATTGAAGGCGTGGCCAACATGGGCCCACGCCATCCCCAGGAAACTCGGGCTGCCAGTCAAGATCGCTGGCGACACCACGCAAAAAAGCCCGTAAAAACGCGCATTCCAACGGTCATGCACCACTAATGCACCACGCCGACCCGGAACTCGACGCCATCATCGTGGCATGGCCCGAACTGCCTGATGCCATGCGGCGGGCGATACTCGCTTTGATAGGCTCTATCTGACCGACCCTATAAAACCCAAATTTCTTCAAGGCAAAAAATGCCCGACCGGTCAATCACCATGGGCAATTTTTCGCGATATTTTAAGTGGCAGTACCCCCACACTGCCACATTCCAGCACGATATTTCTGCCAACCAAATTGGTCTAACACCGAGAAAATCGAAAGATTTTTTTAATGGAGAAATATACACGGTTACCTTTGCTTTTTTTTATATGACAATCAGGAAACAGGCCACCAGACGGCATTTTTCGCACCCACCACACATGCAAAAGATACAGAATTGAAAATTACTAGGATGTGGCACATCGAAAATAGATGGCGACAAAGCATAGGCGTAGGATTTGGGTATTGACCGGCGTAGTCCGGCGTCAGGAGGTTTACCCATGCGTCACCCGAAGCCAACCGACAATGTGCTGCTGGATGCCAGACAGACGGCCACGCTGCTGGGCATATGCCCACGAACCGTCTGGAAGATGGCCGCCGCCAAGCAACTGCCACCGCCGGTCTACGTCACGCCGCGTGCGCCGCGATGGGTGCGTGCTGAACTCGATGCCGCCATCGACCGCATGCAGTCTGCCCGCAACCAATGAGAAAACAATGCCGGGTGCTTGCACCAACATGACACCCGGCAAATATATTGAGGTACCTATATGATAGCACATAATAGCCCAGTTGCCCATAACCCCACACACGAATACATATGTTCACTGATTGATGGCGGATGGGCGGTAATCCCCATCGCAATCCGGAGCAAAGCCCCAAGCATCGCGGGCTGGCAAAAGCTGTGCATCAGGGCCGCCGACGTGCCGCGATACTTTGGCAATACGCCGTGCAACATTGGCGTGCTGCTAGGTGAGCCATCAGGCGGGTTGGTGGATATCGATATTGATGACGCCGACGCACTGGCACTGGCCGCCGACCATCTGCCGCCCACGCCATGCGTTTTTGGCCGCGCGAGCAAACCGCGTAGTCACTGGTTGTACCGGGTTGATGATTGTGGCCGCCACGCGAAAGCATCGACGGGTGCGGGCCAGATCGAGTATAGATCGACCGGCAATCAAACGGTCATACCCGACAGCGTACACCCATCGGGTGAACCTATTGAATGGTGCGGTGCCGGGTGCGGTGAACCGGCCAAGGTTACACGGGCCGAACTCATACGCTGCATTACCGCGTTGGCAAACGCCGTGCGAACAAAGAATGGTTTGCCACCTATCGCGGATGGCGGTACCGACGGACGTGCGGCGACGCCGACCCGCACCATCACGGTGTACGACGCGGATGACACTGGCACCATCAGGGGCAAACGCGAGCAAGCGGTGCCGGGTGCGTCCCAAGCGGAGATAGATGATGCCATATGCTGCGCCGTGCGTGATGCAGCAACGAATGGCGGCCGCAACGACCGTGGCTTCCGGCTGGCGTGCTGGCTGCGGGATCACTATATCCCGGAGGATGATGCCATCCGACACATAACCACATATCAATCTCGCGTACCGCAAGGTGCCGACCGGTATGAGCGATATGAAGCTATCGCCAGCGTGCGGTCTGCCTACACCCATGCACCATCACCCATATGTGGCGACCGGCTACCCACTGACGTGGGCAACGCACACGAACTGGCGACTATGTTTGGCGGGCAGATACTATATGTTGTAGGCAGCGGCTGGCACACCTACACCGGCACGCGATGGGAGCGCGATATCGATGGCCACCGAATGCTGCGATACGCGACAACCACCACCCGGATGATGATGCTTTCCGGCGACAAACACTACGCCGCACATGGTCAGCGTAGCCAACAGATTGCACGCCTGCGGGCGATGGTTGACCTTGCTGCGACCGTAGACGGTATGTCGGTACCGCCGGACGAGATGGATGCTGACCCGTGGATGCTGAATGTTTGTAACGGACTACTAAATTTGCGGACACGCGAGCTAATACCACATGATCACACCCAGCGTGTGACCCGGCTGGCCGATGTCGAGTATGACCCGGCTGCCACATGCCCAGTATTTGATGCATTCCTCGACACTATCTTTGCGGGCAATCAGGCGATGATCGAGTATGTACTGCGGCTGCTCGGATATTGTTTGACCGGCGATACGCGGATGCAGATATTGCCGATATTTTTTGGTGACGGAGCCAACGGTAAAGGCACACTGCTTACTGCGGTATCCGCGATGATGGGCGATTACGCGGGTGCGGCGGCGACCGACTTGTTGATGGCAAGCCGCCAGCAGCAGCATCCGACGGATATGGCCGACTTGCAGGGCCGACGGCTGTTTGTGGCGCGGGAAACCGAGCAAGGCAGGCGACTCAATATGCAACGTGTCAAGGAACTGACTGGTGAGGCGACGATCAAAGCACGCCGCATGCATCAGGATTTTTTCGAGTTTAGGCGAACGTGTAAAATCATCCTGCAGACCAACAATAAACCAGTGGTGCGTGAGAATTCGGAAGCGGTGCGACGCCGACTGCGGCTGGTGCCGTTCAACGTGACCATACCCGAAGCCCAGCGCGACGCCGAACTCGATGCCAAGCTGCGGGCTGAATCGGCTGGCATATTGAACCGGCTGCTGGCGGGGTTACATCAATGGATGGCCGACGGATTGCCGGAGCCAGACGCGGTGCGGCTAACCACTGAACTGTACCATGCCGACTCCGACCCGATTGCGGGGTTTATCGACGCCCGCTGTGCACGTGGTGGTGAGTTGGCGTGTGCACCGTTTGCCGAGGTTCGCCGAGCGTACAAAG
>JAKAYZ010000031.1 GCA_021816165.1 Planctomycetota bacterium
TGGGATAATAAAGCAGGGGATTGGTTCCGGTGTACCAGATCAAGCCCATACCGCCGGCCGCCAAGCCGCCGAGCAGATAACCCCATAAAGCCAATGTGCGGATTCCACTTTTAATCCTTTTCCCTACCAACAGGCCGGTGATGGCAGAGACTCCAAAGAATACCACGTAGGATAATATGGCCCAGGCGGCATTATGAATGGTGGTACCATGGCGAGACTGGTCTACGGTTAAAATGGGAAAGCCGATGCTGAAAGAACTAAAACCATAAAGTGCCGCGGAAAGCAGGAGGCGACGGTAAACACGTTGGTTGGTCGAGACCCCAGCGGGTTGTGGGACCGTAGCCGAACCAGAGGGTGCCGTAGCGGCGATTCTTCCTCCAGCCTGCACCAACGTTAAAAACAGAGTCGAACAGAGCAGCGGGAGAATAGTAAGAAGAAAAATATGGGTGAATGTGATGCCGGCAATGACCAGCAGCATGGTGCCCAGTGCCGCCAAGAATCCTCCGCCGATGTCTAATGCATGCAGAAAACCAAAGGCTTGACCGCGGTGTTCTTTGGTTACTGCCTGCGTAAGCATGGTGCGTCGGGGGGGCGAGCGAAAATTGCGGGCCCACCAACCGCCGGAAAACAAGGCAATGGCCAAGCCAGGCAATGTGGCCAAGCCCGAGAGCGAAAGCAGAGGAATGAGAATATTGCCGGAGATAGCCATACGTTTAGCACCAAAGCGATCAGCCATTCGTCCGCCGATCAGGGCGAAAACGGCCCCTGGGCCATAACTGATGGCTGTGGCCAGACCAAACATCCATATTGGTTGTCGAAGGGTCAGCACTAGGAAGAGCGGAAAGATGGCGAGTACGGATTGATATCCCAGATCGGCGAAACATGCCGACAAGCTTATGAACAGTACATCCCGGGAAAGCCACGATTTTTCCGTTCCAAGGACTTCCAATGAATTGGTGGTACCGGGCATGAGCATGTACTCCTGTTTGTAAAGGCTTGGGATGAGCGTCATCGTTGGTGTGGCTGGCCAAATGCGCCCACATCAGCCGCTGCCGGTTATTCTAGGTTGATTCGGATAAAGTGCAATGAAGATGGAGGTCCCCTAGCGCTCAGGCGCTGCTATTGGAGCGCCTCTGCAACGGCCGGATGGGTAATCTCGCCGCCCCGCATGTTGAGTCCGCAAGCCAGGCCCGCATTGGAGGAAGCGGCTTTGTCCCAGCCCAGATCAGCAATCGTCTGCACGTAGGGGAATGTGGCATTGCACAGCGCAAAAGTGCTGGTGCGGCCGACCGCGCCGGGCATGTTGGTGACGCAGTAATGCAGTACCCCGTCAATGACATAGGTGGGAGCATGATGTGTTGTAGGATGGCTGGTTTCAACACAGCCACCCTGGTCGATGGCCACATCCACAATGACGCTGCCGGGCTTCATGCGCTTTAAGTCGTCCGCTTTTATCAATCGCCGAGCCCGGGCGCCGGGCAGTAGAACAGCACCGACGACCAAGTCCGCATCGGGGAGCGTATCGCGTATGGTGTGGGCGTCGGAAAAGATCGTTGTTACATTGGCCGGCATAACTTCGCTCAGGTGGCGTAGTCGATTCAAGTCGATATCCATCAGAGTTACTTGGGCACCCAGGCCGGCCGCCACGCGTGCTGCATGATGCCCGACGGTTCCGGCTCCGAGTACCACGACGTTGGCTGGCGCGACGCCGGGAACGCCACCGAGCAGAATTCCGCGCCCCATCATCGGGCGCTCAAGATATTTAGCGCCCTCCTGAATGGACATTTTGCCGGCAATTTCGCTCATCGGCGTGAGGCAGGGGAGCAGGCCATGTTCATCCCGGATAGTTTCATAGGCGATGGCGTGAATGTTGGCGGCAAGGCAGGCTTGGGCCAAGGTCGGTACCGCGGCGAAGTGAAAATAGGTCATGACCATCTGGTGAGGATGTAAAAGTGGAAATTCCTTTTCTTGTGGTTCTTTTACCTTATCGACCAATTCTGCGAGATTCCAGATTTGTTTGGCAGTGGAGGTTATTTCTGCTCCGGCCTGCTGATATTGAGCATCGGTGATTCCGGAACCGATACCGGCTTGCGTTTCAATCAGGACCGTATGGCCGCGTTTGGCCAGAGCTTCCACGCCTGCCGGAATGATGCCGACGCGATATTCATCACTCTTGCATTCTTTAGGAACGCCAATGATCATGGATTGGCCTCCGCGGGAAATCGTTCACGCTGCTGCTGGCAATGGCCGGCACGGGAGGAGGAATCTGGCATGACATCAGGGGTCTGCACGCAGATGGCAGCAGCCAGGGCAGAGCAATCTTGCAGGCGATCGGCGAGGCCGGATGAAACAACGCGGCAGAGGTGCCCGCCGTCGAGCGATTTTTCTGCCAATCGACTACGCACCTGATTCAACCATGAATCTCCCAGATAAGCTGCCAAGCTACCGATGACGATGGTTTCCAGTCGCAGCAGATCGGCCAGCAATGCACAAATATCGCCCACCGCCTGGGCGCTGGTGCGTACAATTTGCACGGCATCGGGATCCGCGGCGGCGGCAAGCGCAGCGATGTCGGCAGGGGTCGGGGGCGACTGAGCAAACCGGTTTGGGCGCAGCCAGACGGCCAAGCCCGCCAAGGCTTGGGCAGAGCAGTAAGCCTCGGCACTGCCGCGCACCCCGAAGGCAACAGGGCCATCCGAACGAAGCTGGAAATGGCCGATTTCCGGACTAAGTCCGCCCGCCCCTTGATAAACCTTTCCACCAAGAACAAGGCCCGCTCCAAAGCCCGTACCACAAGTGAGGTAGGCGAGATGACTCACCCCACGACCGGCCCCCCAAAAATATTCAGCCAGCGCGCAGGCGGTGGCATCATGCATCACCCGGACCGGCAATTTCAGAGCTTGCATCAGGCGTTGCCGCAAAGGTATGTTGTCCCAGCCGGGAAGATTAGGTGGTCCGAGCACAATGCCCTGATCGGCATTCAGCGGACCGCCGACCGCGACACCGACGGCGGCAATGGGATAGTCATCCCGCAACCGGGAGGCCGCATCAAGAAAATCAGCGATCATGGCATTCGGGCCTCGCTGGGCCTGCGACGGCCATGGCGTTCGCGCAACGATTTGACCATCGGGCGTACCTACAATTGCAGCAGATTTGGTCCCACCAATATCCCAACCGAGATAGAATTGATTGTTCATAGGTTCCACTTAGACGTTGGAGACGGCAAATACGGCCGACGCAATGGAGATGGTCTTACGCCACTGCGGGCTGCTCGCTGCAGCAGCTTTTGCATTTGGTGGCCTCCGCCGGAATGGTTTCCAGACAGAATTTACACGCTTTGGTAGGTGGCGGTGGTGGCGGAGGCGGTGCTGGCGGGGGAGCCTTGACCAGAATTTTTATGATGAGAAAGCACACCAATCCGGTAATAACCAACGTGAGAAACTGATTGCCCAGATCGCCGATCAGCAGTTTTACCGGTTCCATAATCTGCTGATGCGTCTTGGGATCCAAAATAGGCTTAAAGGTGGTGGGGTTCAGTTTCGGCACATGGCCAATGGTAATGCCAGCGGTACGCCAGGAACCGTTGGGTAGAAAAAGATTGATGATGGGCATGATCAGATCCGCGTTGACTTTGCTGACAAAGCCACCGAAAGCCCCGCCGATAATGACACCGATGGCCAGGGAAAGGGCATTGCCCTGAAAAAGGAACTTTTTGAATTCCTGGTGAAAGGACAGGCTTTTGTCACGCAAGGCCTTGGGATTTAAGCTCTTTTTTGGATCGAAAGGCATGTTTGTAATCTCCACACGCGTAAACAAATGTCCCTGATGGCCCATTAAAACCGCGCAAAGCAAAACGTGCAAGTATCCTCAGCTGACTACATTCATTGGGCGTTGACGAACACCTTGCCAGCCTTATGATCGTGGAATTATCGCATGGATGGTGCTCGTGGAGAAATATCGTGATATTGACTTGCCAACAGCTTGCCCGGCGTATTGACCACACTTTGCTCAAGCCGGAAGCCGGCGAATCGCAAGTCAGGTTGTTGGTGGCGGAGGCGTTACGTTATCAATTTGCCAGCGTGTGCATCAATCCGCGGTGGGTGAAACTGGTCAGTTCCTTATTGGCGGTGCCGAATCCCCAGCCGGAGGCCATGCCGGTGGTTTGTGCGTGCGTGGGTTTTCCATTTGGAGCGGGTAGCGCCGCAAGCAAGGCCTTTGAGGCCAGGGAGTGTTTGGGTGATGGAGCGGAGGAAATTGACATGGTAATTTTTCTACCGGCAGTTATATCCGGTGATTTGGAGACCGCACGGGCGGATGTGCGGGCGGTGGTGGAAGCGTCGCGGGCGATAACGAAGCGCGTTGTGGTGAAGGTGATTTTGGAAACAGCGCTGCTGACGCCAGAGCAAATTGAACTGGGGTGCCGGGCGGCCAGCGAGGCGGGAGCGGATTTTGTGAAGACCAGCACGGGCTTTCATCCGGCGGGCGGAGCAAGCGTGGAAGCCGTGCGATTGTTGAAGGCCCATGCTCGCGGTATGCGCGTGAAGGCCGCCGGTGGAATACGTGATTTGTCCACCGCGCAAGCCATGCTGGAAGCGGGCGCGGATCGCTTGGGCTGTTCCGCCAGTGTGGCGATTGTGGAATCATGGGGCAGAGTTTAGCCGATCGATACTGGTTGGCCAACGCATGATTCAGAGCACTCCTTTGGTGCTGGGAATTTGATCGGATCGTGGATCTATGGCTACGGCCTGGCGAAGCGATTTGGCCAACGCCTTAAAAATGGCTTCCGCCACATGATGGCTGTTACTACCGTATGGTACATTTACATGCAAATTCATTTTGGCCGTGTTGGTTAGGGATCGCAAAGCCTCCGCAATCAGTTCCACATCAAAATCGCCGATTTTGGGGGTGGGGAATTCAACATTAAAAACGAACGCGGGCCGACCGGAAAGGTCAAGAGCTACATGGGCCAGCGCATCCTCCATCGGCACATTGGCCCAACCGTAGCGGAAAATGCCCTTTTTTTCGGCCAAGGCTTTGTCAATGGCGGCACCCAGTACCAGAGCTACGTCCTCCACGGTGTGATGGGCATCAATATGCAGATCCCCAGTGGCCTGCACGGCCAGATCCAACATACCGTGGCGGGCCAGGTGATGCAGCATATGGTCAAAAAAACCTACACCGGTTGCGATATCGGTATGACCGGTACCGTCCAGATTTAAGCTAAGGGAAATATCGGTTTCGCGGGTTTTTCTGGTGAGAGTAGCGCGACGTTGGGTGGAAGGAATGTTGTTACTCATAAGCTGAATCCTTTCCATAAAAGTGTGATCGATCCCGTGCTGTTCATGCCGAGGCTTCATGCCTTTTTTTCAGTTCGGCCAGAGCTTGAATGAGAATTTTATTCTGCTGCGGCGTACCAATGGTAATGCGAAGTTTATCCGTCAGTCGGGGTAAATTGAAATAACGCACCAAGATATTGCGGGATTTGAGCTGCTGATACAAAATGGCCGCATCCATACCGGCGGGTACCTGAGCCAGGACAAAGTTGCTGTGACTTTCCGGTACGCCAAAGCCCATCGCTACAAGTTGGTCGGTCATCCACTGGCGCTGCTGGATAACCTTTTGCCATACGGCTTTGGCATAAGCCTGATCCCTGATGGCTGCGGTGGCGGCAGCTATGGCCACAACATCGCAGGGATAACTGTCGCGGACTTTGTACAGTTCGGCAATCAGCGGAGCCTGCGCGATGCCGTAGCCAAAGCGCATGCCAGCCAAGCCATAACCCTTGGACATGGAGCGAAGTAAGATCAGGTTGGGAAAGCGTGGAACCAGGGAGAGCGCACTGATGGGGGCGAAATCAACATAGGCTTCATCAATCAGCAGCAAACCGGAGAAGCGGCGGGCAATATCTTCCAGTGTAGACAGATCGATCAGGGTGCCGGAGGGAGCATTGGGATTGACGATCAGTAGAACTGCAGCGTCAACGTTCCCAATATCCTGGGGAACCCGCCACTGTTGAGAGGAAATTTCATACGCCACTGGTACTGGTACGGCTGCCTGCATCGTGGCTAATACCGGATAGAGCGAATAACCCGGGTCCAGATAGGCCACGCGTGCGTTTTCACCGGCACAGGCCCGTACCACCAGGGCGAGAAGCTCATCGCCACCGTTGGTCGGCAAAATCATTTCAGGCTCGACGTGGTGAACCGCCGCAGCGTCCCGGCGAAAATCCCTGGCGTCCGGACTGGGGTAACGCCGCAGCTGTTCCGCCGTGATGTCACCTATGGCGGATAGCACCAGCGGCGAAGGTGGATAGGGATTTTCATTGGTGTTGAGTTTAACTACGGAAACGTCTGCCGGTTGTTCACCGGGCGTATAACCTTGCATCGCCGTAATATGTTTTCGAACAGGCACATTCATACGCGGTGAATTATACATGGTGAAACGCATTTGGTCGTGGGTGACGCACCAGCGGGTGGCGCTTTATGCCATGATGCGCGTTGAGTCGGGTTGGACAGACTTTGTTCATGGAGTTATTCCTGAAGCAGCGGCTGGCAGGTGGTTTCCACACGCAACAACCAGGTGAGCAGACCGCCCAAAATACTACCACCAGCCAGCCATAGCATTAACATGGGTGTGCCAATGTGCTGTTCAACCGCCGGCAGAAAGAAGGTGCTGGCCACCGCTCCCAGGCGTGAAAAGGCTGTGGCAAAGCCATGTCCGGTCGCGCGTACGTCCGTCGGGTAGACCTCCGAGGCCAAAAGATAGGTGGTGTTGCCGGGGCCAAAGCTGTTAAGAATTTGGGATATCAGCATGCCGGCAAACATAATGACGATCGCGGCGGTGCTGAAAATTGCTACGTGTTCCACTATGCCATCGTGAATGACCGCTCTGGTGGGGGATTGCAGCGCAGTCAGGCCGACGATCGCCAGGCCGACCCCGCCACCGATAAAGCCCAGAATCTGCGGCCATACGCGCCCAATCCGGTCCACCAAGAGTGCCAGCGGAATATAGCCGATGAGAAAACTGGCACTTAAAATCATACTGCCGAGCAGTTTGCTCGGAGATCCATGAAAACCCAGATGGCCCAGGATTTGCGGAATATAAATGGTTACGTAGTAACCCACCAGGTCCATCATAAACCAGGGCAGACAGACAAACAGGGTGGCCCGCAGAAAGCGGCGTCCAAATAATACCCGCACCGGGACAGCCGGCGCGAGGATGGTTTGCCTTTGTGCTGCAAGAACCGCCGACACTTGCGAATCGGTAAGCTCAGGAACGAGTTGCTTAAGCACTTGCGTGGCTTCTTCAACCTGGCCGCGGCGGAGATACCAGCGTGGCGATTCCGGAAGGCTTTGCCGCAGCCATACCACCAGCAGTGCCGGCGCGGCTCCGACCAAAAACATCAATCGCCAGGCCCATGGCCCCAAGTGGACCAGCGCGAAGCCCACCAAGCCGGCGAAGATCGCCCCCGCGGTCCACAAGCCAAAGGTCCAGGTGATGACCCCGCCTCGTTTCACCGTTGGCATAAATTCGGCCATATAGGTGGCGCTAAGGGGATAATCTGCACCAATGCCCACGCCCAACAGAAATCGAAATACCACCAACGATGCGATATTCCACGCCCCGGCGCAAAGAATGGCCGCCAGGAAAAAAGTGATCAGATCAATGAGATAGATGGATTTGCGGCCAAAGCGATCGGCAATCCGGCCGCCGATCAGCGCTCCGGCGAACGCTCCAGCCAGAGCCGCGCTGCCCAACCATCCGACCGCATGAGAGTCCAGATGCCACTGCGATTTTAACAACAGCAGCACGGCACCAATAATCATGATGTCGTAGCCATCAAGAAAGATGCCCAACCCCGCAGACCATGCCAGCCGTCGATGCAGAGCGGTCATGGGAGCCTGGTTCATCGTATCCAGGATTTCGCTCATAAAAAGGTCCCTAAAGGTATTACCATGGCGTCACATGGCCTGTTCTTCTGAAGCGGACTAATTACCGGCATCATCGTCAGCTGTCGCCAGATAATGGCTCAAGGGCTGATGATGCCGCCGGGCATAGTTTTGCAAGTACGCCATCACATGCCGGTAAGAGCGGAGGCCTTTGGTGGCAATCCATTCCTGTCGCATTTGTTCCGGACCGGGAACTTTTAAGAGTGTGGTGGGGGTGTAATGACTCCGTGCATTTGGATGAGAGTGGGGGCGCAATCCTACGGCCCCGTGCCGGGAGAGCCACCGGGGTGAAAGCCAATGGCCATTCCGGCCGGCTTTGCGTCTGAGCCGCTGGATATGAGTGGCTCTTCCCGGATTCAAAGCCATCGGAATTTGGATGGGTTGTACAGTAAAAGGGGCGAAGTTGGGATGGGATGTCCAGATACCGTTGAGTACGCGGGCATTGGCATCCCACTGAGACATGGGCGGTACTTTTTCCGCAGCTTCCATGGTACGCATGATATCCACTTGGGAATAGCGGCGGGTTATCAACAGGCCTGGTTTTACCCATGGACTGACCACCAGTGCCAAGGAGCGGTGAGCACCAATATGATCCGCACCGGATTGAGCATCGTCTTCGGTGATGAAAATAAGAGTATGTTTCCATTGGGGCATGCGACTGAGAGCCGCGACCAGTTCACCGGTGGCCAAGTCATTATTGGCTACATAATAAGCGGGGGTGTAATAACCTGCGGCGCGCCCCGCGGTATGATCATCGGGCAGCCACACATACATCAGGCGAGGCATGGTGTGCCTGGGATTCTTGAGCCAGGCTAGAATGCGTCCGACACGCCAGGTGTCAAGGATGTAGCGATTCCACCCGGGAAATGTGGTCCCAAGATGCTGTTTCATGGCTTGGGAAATTTGTCCGGCTTCATCGCGCGAAACAAATTCACCAAAATCCATAAACGATACGTGATGAGCCAGCAGATCATTAAATAAAAATAATCCACCTGGGTAGGAAATCCAGGGATTGGAATAGGCTCCAAGTCGGGACAAGTTCTCATAATCCGTATACGGGTTGTCCGTGCCGATAAAGCCGGTAGCAGCACCCATGACGTTGTGATCCGTCAGGCTTTGGGTCCAACCGGGGTTGGGCGTGATGCCGCGACCCGAATAGTACATGGGCCAGGTGCGTTGTACCCAATCGGAATCCGAAGCTGCGGTAGTCCACTGGTGGCCCTGAGCGGTCACTTCGCCGTCTACGCGGTAGTTGACCATCAATCCAAAACGGTTGGCTAAAGCATAGAGATTGGGCAGGTCGCGACCATTGTATAAATCCAGATGTGGATCAGCCCAGTGGCCGGCGCGGTGGTATGTGCCGAAATCCTCGTCAAAGGTTTTGTTTTCGCGCAGTATAAAAACCACATGGTGGATATGCTGGCGCAGGGCAATTGCGGCCTGATGATTCTGGGCGGCACGGCGCGTCCGCTGGGCCCTGGAAAAACCGTCATTGTGCAAGGCTTGAATGGTCCAGCCTGGGAGCGAATGCCTGAGCATGGGCAGTGCGATTCGCTCAACGGTCCCGGGCATGGAAGCGCCGACCCACTGATAGTTGGGATTGGCAGTAGATCCCAACCCTTTGGCACAAGCAATGAACAGAGCATCATGACCAACGCATAGGGCCGACGGATACCATCCGGTGGGAATAAGCCCCAAACGCCGGCCATTATGGGCGTTGTATACGGCCACATCATTATTGCCCGCGTTGGCCACGAATAAATAG
>JAKAYZ010000032.1 GCA_021816165.1 Planctomycetota bacterium
CGCTTTTAGCGGCGGATGATCGAAACTTTGCCAGTGTGTGTCAACATTGCCGATGGGCCGGTTCAAGCCGTTGAACTCAACGTTCCCGACGGAGCCGGCGCGGCTCTGGAATTCCGCGGCATCGTCCGCCCGCTGGAAGAAGGCCGGCCGCTGGTCGGGTTAAATTACCAGACCTATGACCCCATGGCCCACATGCAGCTGCAGAAATTGGCCGTCGCCGCCGTCCGGCAATTTCAGCTTTTTCAGGTGCAGGTCGCCCACAGCCGCGGGTTCGTGCCCGCGGGTTCCTGTTCAATGCAAATCGCCCTTTTTGCCGGCCGGCGAAAATCCGCCATTGCCGCCATGGACTGGCTGATTGATCACATTAAGCAGGATGTCCCCATCTGGAAATCGCCTCTTTTTGACGCCTCAACGGTCAAGAGTGAACCATCATGAACGTCAGCGCACACCCGCCGCAATCCGCCGAATCGCCCTTCAGTCGCGCGGATCATCCGCGCCTCGCGTTCGCCCGAATGGCCGCAAAGCTGGCCGTTGCGGACTGCTGCACACTCCCGGCGGATCAAGCCGCCGGACTGATTTCCGCTCAGCCCGTTGTCGCGGATCGCCCCAGCCCCCCCTTTGACGCCAGTGCCGTGGACGGTTACGCCGTTTGCCGTGCGGCGCTTAAACGTGCCGGCGGCACACTTCCGATATCCGGCTGCAGCAGCGGCATGGGCCAGCCACCACCTGTATTCTCGTCGGATCATGCCGTGGCCGTGGCCACCGGCGGAGCGGTTCCGGCCGGGGCGGACGCCGTTATTCCCGTAGAAAACGTGTGCGTCTCCGCCGACGCCATCACACTGCGGCCGGAAGCGGCAATCCCTGAATCCGGCGGCAACATCCGCGGCAAGGGTGAAAACGCCCGCACCGGGGATACCATTGTTCCCGCCGGCCGGGTTCTTTTACCCCCTGCGACAGCGGCGCTGGCCGCTTTCGGCCATACCCGGATCACCGTTCACCGCCCGCTGAATATCACGCTGATCGTCACCGGTGATGAACTTTCCTCCACCAATGTCGCCGCGGTTTCCCCATGGCGAATCCGGGATTCCAATGGACCCGCCCTGACTGCCGCGATTCAGGCGGTAAAATGGCTGAAATTGCTGCGATCAGGACGGGTTGCCGACAACCCGCACACACTTTTATCCGCCCTGACCACCGCTCTGGCGGACAGCCGATGCGTGATACTTACCGGCGGCGTTTCCGTCGGCACGCGGGACTTCACCCGCCAGGCCGTTGAGGCCGCCGGCGGTATCGTGCAATTTCATCGCCTGCCGATAAAACCCGGTCGGCCCGTGATGGGCGCGGTCGGTCCGCAGGGACAATGTCTGCTGGGCCTGCCGGGAAATCCGGTATCCGCCCAGATATTGTTTCGCGCTCTTGTGCTGCCTATGCTGGCAGTGCAGGCCGGCGGCGGAAATTCACCGGCGGCGGATGCCATGGTGCATCTTTCCACACCGGCCGAAAGCCTGAAATCCATGTATTGGTTTCGGCCGGTTCGCCGCCTGACGCCGGATCGTGTGCAATTGATTCCCGGCCGCGGCTCCGGCGATATTCCCATGATGGCGGATTCCGACGGCTTTGTTGAAATTGCCCCCGAGGCCGCCGGTACCGGCCCGTATCCGTTTTATTCCTGGAGCGCCGTATGACCCGATCCAATGCGCGCAAACTCTCGCATTTTAACGCCCGGCAGCAGGCGGTAATGGTGAATGTGGGCGGCAAGCCGGTCTCGCTTCGCACCGCTGAAGCTCAGGGACGGGTGGACATCAGCCCGGCACTGGCCAAGGCGATTCTTCGCCACCAACTGGCCAAGGGAGACCTGCTGGCTGTCGCCCGCCTGGCCGGCATTATGGCCGCCAAGCGCACCGCCGAGTTTATTCCGCTTTGCCACCCCATTCCACTGGAATCCATTGATGTAAAACTGGTTCTGCGAAAAAATGCCGTCCATATCCGCGCCACCGTTGGCGCTTCATGGAAAACCGGCGTGGAAATGGAAGCCCTTCATGCCGTGGCCGCCGCCGCCCTCACCGTTTATGACATGGGCAAGGCCGTGGATCGGGACATGGTTATTCGCGACATTTGCCTGACCGCCAAAACCGGCGGAACACGAGGCGATTACCGGAGGGCAAATAAACCGTGAACAGCAATTTCCCCGTCGCTGTCGCCGTTCTCACATGTTCCGACCGCTGCTTCGCCGGCCGAACGATTGATTCCGCCGGCCCGGCTGTCGCCCAAACCATCCGCAAAATTATGCCGGGCTGCACCATTCTGGCCGCCTGCGTACCGGATGACGCCGCCGCAATCAGTTCCCAATTGCGGCAATGGGCGGCCGGTGCGCACAATCCGCGGCAGGATCTTGTCCTTACCACCGGCGGTACGGGCCTGTCCCCGCGGGATGTAACGCCGGAAGCGACGGCCGCCGTGCTGGAGCGGATGCACCCGGGGTTGCTGGAACTCGCCCGCCGGCGCTGCGGAGAAAAAAATCCCAAGGCGTATCTGTCGCGCGGGCAGGCGGGAACGCTTGCCCAGACCTTAATCATCAACCTGCCCGGCTCGCCCGCCGGCGCCGTCGAATGTCTTGAAGCCATTGCCGATGTTCTGCCCCATGCCCTCGCCGTTCTCCGCGGCTGCGACGGTCATACGGACAGTCGGGCGCAACCGCCGCATTCACATGGTGCCGGAGGCTGAATGGTGCTGCCGATCGCCTGCATTCTTGCCGGAGGGCGATCCAGCCGCTTCGGGACGAACAAAGCTCGCGCCGTCGTCAACGGCCGAATTCAGATTTTGCGCATTGCCGATATGGTCCGGCCGCTGGCGACGGAGGCAATTGTAGCCGCGGACACCGCCGAAAAATATGCCGATTTGGGCCTGCGCTCACTCGCCGATGCAATGCCCTTTCTTGGCCCGGCCGGCGGCCTTAAAACAGCGCTGCAATATGCCGGATTAAACCGCTGAGTGCTGCTGATTTCCTGCGATTTTCTGGAAATCCGCCCGCATTGGATTCAAACGCTTGTCACCGCGGCGTCACCTGCGCCGAATCGCAATGAATTATCACAGGCTGTCGGGCCGCTCGCTGTCGCCTATCGGCACTCGCATTGGGAGCCGACGCCGGCCCTGTATCATGGCCGCGCGTTTACCCGCATTGCACAGACAAACATCAATCAATGCGGTCCGGGGATTAACAACGGATTCTCCGGCTCCATGCAGCGGATTCTTGACCTGCTGCATGCCACGGCATTGAGCCTGCCGGTGGATTGGCCTGAAACGCCTCAATTCAATTCACCGGAGCAACTGAACGCTTACACCCGCGGCAGGCACGCCGGCACCCCCGCGCCAAAGCCGTAAGTCAATGATTAAACACCGCCGCCGCGGCGCCCTACTGATTTCCCGGCGTCGGAACGCTCAGCAGGGGATCGCCCTGTGCTTTTCGATCCACGTTGGCCTGGGCAAATACCTGAGCGATTTCAGACGGCCGAACCCAGCGGACACCGGTGTCCGAAAATCCAATCGCCATCCCGCGGCCCAGGTTCTTTGTCGACGGCTTGGAATAGACCACAATATTCCAGGCGCCATTATTGATTGTCGTATGCGCCCCCACATACACCAGATCGCAATGCCCCGGCAGATGGTCCCGAATCCATGCGACATCATGGGCGCGGCTGGCGGGCACCACCAGCGGAGATTCACCGGCGAACGGGTTTACCAGATTGATCGGCTGCAACTGGCCGTTTGCCAAAAGGGTGGCCAGGTCATCCGGCAGCATCCCATGGTGATCCTGGCCGTAAATGACACAATTCTGAACGACCGTCCTTTCATCTTGCAATATAAACGCCCGATTCGCGAGCACTCTGGCTCGCGCAAGTGAAGGCAGCAGTATCGCGACCAACAGACCAAAAAGCGCAATCCCCATGACACTTATCACCGTGCCCGCAATCGCCAGCCCGCGCGGCGGCCGCCGCAGGGCGATGAGGCTGCAAATAAGTCCCGGAATCAGGAAAATACCGGTAAAAATCCCCACCAAAGCGCATACAAAACCGGTTATGCCAAGCCCGTTGACTCCCCGCCCGGCGGAAGATTCCACCTCCCGCATGCGGCCCGCGGTGGAAGCTATTGCCGCACACCGCGGACAAACGAGCGTCGCCCCCGCCGGCGGTGGTGGACCTCGCAACTGAAACTCATTTCCGCAACGTGAACACATCGCCATGGATTTGACTCCTTGATACCGCATCACATTTCAATATGCCATTGACAAATCTGGAGGAGTAACCACGTATATTGCTACAAACGGGACTATACCCCGCTGATCACCGGTCTGCAAGATTGCCGTTCAAACCGGAACATCCGATAGCAAGGTTCACCGCGGCAAATCGTATAATCCGCCGTTTATCGCCGGCGGCGGGTGGGAAATTTGCCGGATAACGGACGCGTAGACTGTGCATTTGTCGGCAGCGCAAACCCGGTTGGCGCGTATTCCGATTGCGGCGGGGCAACCGCCGGCGCGGCCGGCGATTCCATCGTGGCGGCGGCGCGGTGTGGGCCGCGGCCCGGCTCCGGCGTGGCTGTAAAACCGGGAATGCGATATTCTTCCAACAGTTGATTGGTCAGTTTTTCAATCTCGGTCTGCAGCTGGCCCTGATCCCGTGCGACAAAGGTGAATGCACGACCGGTGGCCCCCATGCGCGCCGTGCGCCCCACGCGGTGAACATACGCCTCCGGGTCTTCCGGAACATCATAATTCACCACATGTGTGACTTCATGCACGTCAATGCCGCGGCTGGCCAGATCCGTGGCCACCAGGACATTTATTTTTCCGGTGCGGAATCCGCGCATCACACGTTCCCGCTTATGCTGCACCAGATCGCCGTGAATAGGCGACGCATTGATTCCGCGTTCCTGCAGCCCATGGGCGACTTTGTCCACGCTGCGCTTGGTACGGCAGAAAATAATCGCCAATTTGGGATCTTCATCGGCTATCAGCGCCCGCAACGCCCGCAGCTTGTCCCACGGCTGAACCCCCACCACGAACTGCCGGGCATCCGGCGCCGTGAGCTTTTCATCCGGCTTGGCCGTGAAGATTCGCGCCACATCTTTCTTCATGTGCCTTTCCACAAGGCGCTCAATTTCATCATTGATCGTCGCGGATACAAAAAAAGTCTGATGTTCCGCCGTGCAGGATGCGAGTATCTTCCGCACATCATCGCGGAAACCGATGTCAAACATGCGGTCCACTTCATCGCACACCACGAACTTCATCCGGGCCAGCGATAAAACGCCCCGCTCCTGCAAATCAATAATGCGACCGGGCGTACCCACCACAACATGCGGCTGACGCTCCAGTGTTTTAACGTCGTGGTGCACTTTGGTGCCGCCATAAACAACCGCGATTCGCGACGGTTTATGACGGGCGAAGCGGACCATTTCCGCATGAACCTGCACGGCCAATTCCCGCGTCGGAACCACAATCAGGGCCTGAAAGCCTTCCATCGGATTCATTTGTTGCAGAATCGGCAGGCCGAACGCCGCCGTTTTGCCGGTGCCGGTCCGCGCCTGGCCCAGAATATCCCGCCCCGCCAGCGCCGGAGGAATCACCAGCCGCTGAATCTCCGATGGTTCAACAAAGTGAATTTCCGCCAGCGCAGTAAGAATCGCCGGCTCCAACCCCAGAACCTCAAATGCCTTTGGCAAACCCGATTGTGAATGATCCATCATATTTCTTTAACTAAGGAGTAGCGCACCGCTTTGACTCATCTATTTTTTCCCCATGTATCATATGATAACCGGGCCAATGGTCAAGTCCGCTATAAATGCGAAAATCCAAATCCCGCCCCCGCCCCCGCCGATTGGACGCATCCACCGCGAACTTTTACAATACATGTTTGGGAATAACCGGCCGGTGCCGGCGAGAGCCTCCGCCCGGAATGCGGCTAAATATAGGATTCCACCAGCTTGATGCATAGCGCAACAGACATTCCAGTTTTAACCGTTCAGTCGCAGGAACAGCCTGTTGAAACCGCAACCCATCCGGTTGTCGGCCTGTATCAGGACCTGCTTGCCCTGGCCAAGGTTCGTCTCACGGCCATGGTGGTGGTCACCACCGTCGTCGGCTACGTCACGGGGGCCGACGGCCATATCCATCTGGGGACACTGGCCCTGGCCTCCGCCGGTACATGGCTCATCGCCGGAAGTGCCGCGGCCTTAAACCAGGTTTTTGAAATCCGACCCGACGGCCTAATGCTCCGGACGCGCAACCGCCCCCTGCCCGCCGGCCGGATGCTGCCCTCAACGGCCGTCATCTTCGCCTTGTTTACGTTCGTCGCCGGAATGGCCGTACTGTACTGCGGCACCAACCAGCTCACCGCCCTGCTGGGCCTGCTGAATCTTATTCTTTACATATTCATTTACACGCCGTTAAAACGCCTGTCCACCATTAACACACTGGTTGGCGCCATCTGCGGCGCCATACCGCCCATCATGGGCTTTACGGCCGCTGCCGGACACATCGCCCTGCCCGCCGTCATCCTTGGGTTGTTGTTGTTTGTCTGGCAGATTCCAGATTTCCTGGCCCTGGCCTGGATGTATCGCGATGATTACGCCCACGGCGGATTCCGCATGCTGTCCGTGGTGGACACCTCCGGCCGTGTCACCTGCGCCATGATGATCCTGTACAGCGCCCTGCTGATTCCGGTGGCCGCGGCTGCATGGTTCTTCGGCTTTGCCGGAATGTGGTTCGGATTTTCCGCCATCCTGCTGGGCGGAGCGATGGTCTGGCTTTCCGCGAAAATGCGCCGCCAAAAAAGCCGGGAAAATGCGCGGCGCGTCTTCCTGGCAAGCGTCATCTATCTCCCGCTGATCTTGACCCTGCTGATGGCGGATTTACGGCACCGCCCCGTGGGGCCGCAAGACGTCATCATCGCCGCGCCAAACACCGGCATGGCGCCTGCCGCCATCACGCCCGCCGCGCCCAAACCCGTCCCGCGGACCGCCCGATAACCGCTCCCATCGGGCCGATTTTCAATAGCCGCCGCCCCGGCCCCGCGCGGCATCTGTTAATTCGCACGTCTTGGCGATAGAATATCCGGTGCAAAGTCTTCCCGGGTGCTGGCGCCATTAGAAGTTGACGGAATTGGAAACGCGTATCCCGGCAATGCAGTTGGAGTTGATATGATTCTCAACATCCTCCGCTTTCTGTTCCTCGCCATGGTCACCGCCGTGGCCATGGCCTATCTGTCCTTGAACGTCGGCAACGGCGTCTGGCCGTGGGTGGCGATGTTCAGCGCCGTGGTGGTGGCTATCGGCGTTATTCTGGCGGATTTTTTATTCAGGAAAAAAAACCTCACCGCCATGTCCGGGCTGTTCTTCGGAGTGCTGGTGGGAATTCTGGTGTCGCTGGCTCTCAGTTATCTGATCCAGCAGGTTGCCGATATTTTTATCACGTCGAATGAATTGCAGCTCAGCGAATCGCTGATCACCGGGCTTAAACTCCTCACCGGGCTGATCTGCTGCTATATTTCCGTTTCGTTCATCCTGCAGACACGCGATGATTTTCGCTTTATCATCCCCTATGTGGAATTCAGCCGTGCCATGCGCGGCTCGCGCCCGTTTATTCTGGATACCAGCGTGATCATTGACGGCCGAATCGCCGACATCGCCGCCACCGGCGTGTTCGAAAGCCGCCTGATCGTACCCCGTTTCGTCCTCAACGAACTGCAGACCGTGGCGGACTCCGGCGATAAGCTCAAACGCGGGCGTGGAAGGCGCGGTCTGGATATTCTCCAGCGGCTTCAAGCACTGGGAAAAATCGAACTCTACATCTGGGACGGCACGCTGCGGGCGTCCGGACTTCAGGGTGTTGATCAAAAGCTGCTGGCGCTGGCCCAGCAGGAAAACGGGCGCCTCGTAACCAATGACTTTAATCTCAATAAAGTCGCCATCCTGCAGGGATTGCCCGTGATTAACATCAATGATCTGGCCAATGCCCTTAAACCCGCCGCCCTCCCGGGCGAAATGATGCGCCTGAAAATCGTCAAGCCGGGTGAAGGACCGGCGCAAGGCGTCGGCTATCTGGAAGACGGCACCATGGTCGTCGTGGAAGGCGCCCGCGACCGCGTCGGTCACGACATTGAACTGCTGGTTACCAATGCGGTGCAAACATCCGCCGGCCGCATGATCTTCGGCCGCTTTGAATCCTCCGCCAACGGCGCTCCGCGCACGGATGCATCCGCAAAAACGGAACCCGCCGCCAAATAAGTTCCGCAAATCCGCCCGCCCAGGGGAAAAGTGATACCCCGCATTACCGTGTTTGATAAGCCGAGTTATCCGCCGACAGAAACCCGGTTCCCGGCCCCACATATTCCGGCGTGGGCAGGGTAACCGTAAACCGAGCGGATTGCCCGGCGGCATGGCCGTCGCAGTATTCCACATTGGTGCGGCCAAGGTGACGAAAAGCCTGCGTGCCGGCGGCGCGCTCCATATCACTGATATTATCCGCATTGGCTGGAACCGGAGTCAAAAGGTCGGGGGCCCGCATCCAGTAATCAATTCCCCCATAATAACCGCCGTCGCCGAACAGCGCGCAACCGGCGGGGTCGGAAATATCCATGACCGTCGCCGGCGCCGGGTTGCATTCATTGCTGCCGTGACCGATGTAACTCGTGTTGTAGTTGTATCCCAGAACAATTTGGCCGGGGGCGGGAGTCTGATTAACCGAAGGGCATACCAACACATGCAGACTCGTTTGCCCCATCCACAATATTCCCGGCGAATAGGCCGGTTCGTGCGTTTGCCGGTTCCATGTCTCGCGCAGGGCCCACGACGGATTGCCCACCAGGCCGTCGTAACCCGGCGGATAATACCCATGGAAGTCCGTGGTGTATTCCTGCGCCGCCAGCCCCAATTGGCGCAAATTGCTCAGGCACACGACGGCATCCGCCTCCTGCTTCGCCCGCCGCAGAGCCGGCAGCAGCAGCGATGCAAGCAGCGCCGCGATCGCCGCCACTACCAGCAGTTCGGAAAGCGTAAACCCGCCATCACTTCTGCTCATTTTTCACCGCTCCGGGCTACGCCCCGCCGCCGCAGCAGGAACATCCCCGCCGCTCCGGCCGCCAGCAGTCCCAGTTCCGCGGGTTCCGGTGTGGTCACGCCCACTACCGCCTGCACATACATCGGGTTGCCTCCCGCCGGAACAACAAACGCAATCTGTGTAACCTCGGCCAGCCCCGTGCCGGACAAATTAAACCAGTCGCCACCCGCCGATCCTCCGAGCGTGGCCATCACCTGGCTGTAGTTTTCACCGTTAAAAGCGCTGAGCGTGCCGGAAAAATCGCGCGAAGCATCCGCCGTCGGCGTACCGTTCGCCGGCGCAATTGTGTTGTTGCCGCCATCCGGAAACACGCCCGTGCCCGCGTAAAATGCCGACGGATTATTAAACGTCATCTCCGCTGCGCCGCCGGGGATAGCCGATGCCGTCGGCACACTGATCACCGGCGATGTCCATTGCGTGGACAGAACCTGCGTGCCGACGGCATTCAGCGTCTGCCCTGCGTACC
>JAKAYZ010000033.1 GCA_021816165.1 Planctomycetota bacterium
GAGAATCCTGAAAGGCAATCTGGCCCGGGAAGGTTGCGTGATAAAAATTACCGGGGTGAAAAAGTTACAGCATCGCGGCCCGGCGAAATGCTTCGATTCTGAACAGGATGCCATGAAAGCGGTACAAAGCCTGCAAATCAAAAAAGGCGATGTGGTCATTATCCGCTACGAAGGGCCGAAGGGCGGTCCCGGCATGCGGGAAATGCTGGCCGTGACGGCCGCCATCGTCGGCCAGGGCTTGGGTTATGACACCTGCCTGATTACCGATGGCCGATTCAGCGGCGGTACCCGCGGTTTGTGCATCGGTCATGTGGGACCTGAAGCGCAAGTTGGTGGCAATATAGCGCTGGTACGTGATGGCGATATGGTCACGGTGGATGCGGAAAAAGGCACCATCGATGTGGAACTTTCGGATGAAGAACTGGCCCTGCGCCGGAAGCAATGGAAGCCCAAAGCCCCCATGTATACCCACGGCGCACTGGCAAAATATGCCAAGCTGGTAGGTCCGGCGTGTGATGGTGCGGTTACCCATTAATGGCTGTTTAAATCTGGTTTAAATCTGGGAACTTGAGCGCCATTGCGTGCGGCCCGTTTTGCAGGCTTTCACACGATACAGCGCGCCGTCGGCCAGGCGCAGCATGTCTCCTGAAGCCATGGTATCGGCGGGAAATATGCAATAACCAATGCTGGCCGATACATTGATGCGTCGATTGCCCGGTAATGAGAAGGCCTCGTCAAGTACCGCCGCAAGCCGCACGAAGTAGGCCGTTGCATCATCCGCATTATGCAAATCTTCCAGAATAATCACGAATTCATCGCCACCAAGGCGCAAGGCGGAGTCGGTCTTACGCAGGGCGTTTTTGATTCGTCCCGCCAGTGCGCGCAAGAATGCATCCCCGGCGGCGTGGCCGTAGGTGTCGTTAATGAGTTTGAAATCATTTACATCCATCATCGCTACCGCCATGAGCGTCTTATTCCGCTGTGCCCGGGCCACCGCCTTTTCGATATGACCTTCCAGAGTTGCACGATTGGGCAGGCCGGTAAGCGTATCATGGCTGGCCAGCCACGCCTGCTGTGATAACTCCTCATCCAACCGTGTACGAAGGTCAATTTCATCCAACGCATGCCCCAGAAGTTGCGCCACACGGGAAATCAGATTCCGCATTTCGTCATCAAATAAATTTTCATGACTTGAAATCAGGCCCATCACCGCCCAGATGTGATTTTTACGGATAATCGGCACCGCGGCGGCGGATTTTCCCCCAATTGCCATGACTACCTGATGATTGTTTTGCAGCGCCGCCTCCGATTGATAAACATTCGACCAGCAGAGCTGATTGTCGCGCCACGCTCTGGCCATGAGACTTTTGCTGTCCCCAACCGTCAACGAAACCGGGTGTTTTTGAATTTGATCGCCCCCTCTGCCGGCAATGGCAATAAATTCAAACATTCCACGCGCATCGGGTCTTGCGACGGTAACGGTGACAAACAGTCCACCGCGCGCCAATTGATCAACCGTCTGGGTCAGCAGCGTGTTTTCATCCGGAGCTTCAAGAATGATTTCTCCCTGAATGCTCAAGGATTTATATAAACTTCCCAGGCGCTCGAGCCGCGCTTTCATATCCATCGAATCCAGCGCCCGGCCCAGCATTTGAGCGCAACTGGTCAACAGATTCAGCATGTCCGGATCAAAAAAGTCCTTGTGGCTGGAAACCACGGAAAGCACGCCCCATATTTCTCCGCCGCGAAATATCGGAGCGGTGGCCAATGCGTTGATATTTCGTGCCGCCAATTCCCGGTTAAAACCCACAGCGCGGGGATCTTCAGGATAATTATTGCTGTACTGCAGTTGCTGCGTCCGCCAGGCTTCCGCGGAAATCGTTGGCGGGCCGTCGTTAATGGAAAATGCGAACCCCCGCATAATTTCATCGGATGTCAGTCCAGCTCCGAATCGATACCGCATCACGCCCTGCTGATCCGGTAACCCGATGCCCACAAGCAGAAAGGTTCGTTTGGCGACGAGTGTTTCACACGTGCCCTGCAGAAGCTGGCGTTCATCCCCCGCGCTTAAGATAAATTTGGACTCCTCCAGCATGGCATGATACAGGCCGTTGAGCCGCTCAAGAGCAATTTTACGGTCCTCCAGCCGATCAAAAAGATTGCGTCTCTCCAAAGCCCGGCCGATAAGCATGGCGCTGGTGGAAAGCAGTTGCAGCGTGTCATCATCGAAATAATCTTCCCGATGACTGATAACTCCCAGGATTCCCCAGGTTTTGCCATCCACAATAATCGGGATGGCCGCCCATGCATTGATATTCATTTTTCGCGCTTTGGCCTGAAATGCCGAAGTGCGGGGGTCATTGAGATAATGATTGCTGACCTGCATTTTTCCGCTGCGCATGGCTTCGCCGGAAAGCGTTCCCGCTCCCAGTTTAACTTCCGTACTGAATGTCTGAATTAATTCCGCGGCCTGCGGCCCCGCCGCATGATGATAGCGCACCATTCCATCGGGATCAGGCATTCCAATGCCGACAATGTCAAAGAAGCCCGTGGCGATCAGCCGTTCACAGATACTGTTAAGCAGCACCGGACGGTCGGCTGCTTCTACCAGAAGCTGCTCCTGTTCCAGCAACGCGCGGTATATGCAATTCATCCGAAACAACGCTGATGGCGTTGGCTCTCTGGATTCAGCCATCGATGGTGTGTTGGGCATTGTTCAACTCGTACTAAGTCCCGAGCCTCAGCGCCGGGAACCCGTCCCAGTACTGTTTTTATCGGTCAAAAGCGTGCCGGAAAATTAGCACAAAAGAGCATAATTGTCGGGTGCGGAAGAGTATTCCATGTTCACTTATGCGTAGGATTCTCCGGGGGCTTTATGCGATTCACCGAAATTGCAAATCGTTTTGGATTGGTTGACGTTTCCGCGTTACTCGGCGAGAGTGGTGTTGTGTTGGCTGCGAGGTTTTGCAATGCACTTATTGCCGCGTGATGGGGCATATTTCGTCGAACATTTGCGTGAGTTGGGGCGACAGGTTCGCCACGCCGCGATCGCCGCCCGCCAGATTGCAACATCGGCGGAAAGTCAGCGCCTGGCCCAGGTGGCCCGTGAAACGGCTGCCGACACCATTTACGAATTGGATACACACATCGACCCGGTGCTGGAGGATTTTTGCCGGCAGTGGGGCCGTGAACTGCCGCTGGTTTTGATTGCCGAAGGTATTGAGGATGAAAATGGCACCGAAGGCATGAAATGCTTCCCAACTGGAACCGCGCCGGCTGATGCGGCTTTTCGGCTGATCGTGGATCCGATCGATGGTACGCGCGGCCTTATGTACGACAAACGCTCCGGCTGGTTACTTGCGGGTGTGGCAGCCAATAAAGGCCCCTCGACTCGCTTATCCGATATAACCGCGGCCGTGCAGGTGGAGATTCCGACCAGTAAACAGAATCAGTCAGACGTGCTTTGGGCGGTGCGCGGTATGGGGGCGGCGGCAGCGCGGGAAAATCTGGACACAGGCGGATCAACGCCGCTGGTTCTACGCCCCAGCGGTGTTGCCGATATTGCGCATGGCTTTGGATCGGTGGTAAGTTTTTTTCCCGGCACCAAAGCTTTGGCGGCGGAATTAATGGAACTTATTTCATTGCATTGCGGTGGTGGAATAGATCCGGGCAGACCACTGGTTTTTGATGATCAATATATATCAACCGGCGGGCAGCTTTATGAAATCATGGTCGGGCATGACCGATTTATCGCCGATGTGCGCCCGCATTTCTACCGCATGACGCAACAACCCGCCGGACTCTGTGCTCATGCGTATGATTTAGGCTCCATGCTCATTGCCCAGGAGGCCGGCGTGATATTATCAAACGGGCTGGGGGCAGCGGTGGATGGCGTGTTGGATGTTACCAGCCCGGTAGCATGGGTGGCCTATGCGAATAAGGCCTTGCGCGACCGCATCGAACCGGTGATGGTGAAATTCTTCGCCGATCACAGATTATCAGAGTATTGAACCCAAGGAGAATGTTGTGAAAGTTGTCATCATTACCGGTGGAGGCAGCGGCATTGGCGCTGCAACGGCGAAAAAGCTTCTGGCGCGTGGTGATGCCGTCGTCCTTGCCGGACGCAACGGCACCAAGCTCAACGCCTTTGCCGCCACACAACATGGATCAGGCGGAGAAATGATCTCTTGCCCCGCCGATGTGAGCAAACCTGACGAAGTTGAACGGCTGATTGGCGAGGTATTGCAGTGGAAAGGGCGTATTGATGCGGTCATTAATTGTGCCGGGGCCGCTGCGATGCGGCCAACATGTGACATAACTGTTGAACAATGGCGGGAAATTCTGGATATCAATCTCTCCGCGGTATTTTATATGACCCGGGCGGTCTGGAGCGTTTTCAAAAAGCAATATGATGCTCTGAACCCGCAGCAGCGCCTCGACGAAGATGCGGGAGTGATCATCAATATTTCCTCGGAAGCGGCACGCGATCCGTTTGACGGTTTGGCGGCCTACGGTGCCGCAAAAGCGGGCGTTAACTTATTGACCAAAGCCACAGCCCGCGAGGGGCGGGAAATTGCGGTTCGTGTTATTGCAATAGCTCCAGCGGCAGTGGAGACGCCGATGTTCCGCTCCCTGCCAATTGCTTCCAGGGTTCCCGCGCGTGATATTCTGGATCCTGACGATGTTGCGGATGTCGTTGTTTCCGCGCTTGATGGCGGTTTGCATTGCGCCAGTGGTGAAACAATGTATATTCATCGACGATGTTTGTAAGGAAATCTCCATGAAATTGTACCTGATCCGGCACGGTATTGCCGCGGATGGCAGTGAAAATATTTCTGACAAGGACCGGCCGTTAACGCGCGAGGGAGTCAGGAAATTTCGCCGGGTCGTGGAAGGGTTTATCAGGCTCGACCCGCCGATTGATCTGATTTTCAGTTCGCCCTTTATGCGGGCCCGGCAAACAGCGGATATTCTTGCCGATCATATTGATGCCGCGCAGCGCTATCCCATTACCGTTCAGATTGCGGAATCGCTGGCACCGCCGGATGACCTGCAGGCCTTCCTCTCCAAAGTCGTTGCGATCAATTACGCGGCCCGCGGCGTTGCGGCCATCGGTCATGAGCCAATTTTGAGCCGTTGGATCGCTACGTTATGTGGTCAGGGCCACGGACAATTTGAAATGAAAAAAGGCGCGATTGCCGGCATAGAACTTGCCGGTGACGATCCCTTCAGCGGGGAACTGTTCATGCTGGCACCACCGGCATTGCTTCGACTAATCGCTGGTTAGGGAATTGTCAGGACCCGGAGAATAACCATTTCCCGCAATTTGCTTTGTTTTGGATGATCTGCTACGATTGAGCAAATCATCCTTCCCGACGATGAACCCCTCAATGTTGAGTTGCTTACGCGGGAAAATTCACCGAAGCCTGCGGTTTTGCGTTTGCGGGATCGGATATTCTATTGGAGCGTTATGTCCTTTTCCTCTTTCGGCCTTCATGCCGACATCCTGCGTGGCATTAAAGACCTCGCTTTTACCCATCCAACTCCCATTCAGGCGCAGGCCATACCGCCGGCGATGGAGGGCAAAGATGTATTGGCCTGTGCTGCCACGGGATCAGGCAAAACCGCCGCGTTCATGCTGCCGACCATCCATCATTTGATGAATCGTCAGCCCCAGCAGCCCCGCCGCATGGCGCGGGCGCTGGTGCTGACGCCTACGCGCGAACTGGCAACGCAGATACTTGACAATCTCAACTCATTGGCGGTTCACACCCCCATTTCGGGCGCGGCAATTATCGGCGGCGTGAGCATGGGACCGCAGGCCCACGCGTTTCGCACGGGGACTGAAATTTTGATCGCCACGCCCGGTCGCCTTCTCGATCATCTGCGGCAGGCTTATGCCAAATTTGACGGCTTGGAAATTCTGATTCTCGATGAGGCGGATCGGATGCTGGATATGGGATTTCTTCCGGATATCCGGAGAATTCTCAAAATGCTGCCGGTCAAACGGCAAACCCTGTTTTTCTCCGCCACCATGCCCTCGGAAATCCGGCAACTCACGCGCGAAATGCTCAAGGATCCGGTAACCATTCAAATTGATCGACAAACCACTCCGCCAGCCGCCATCACTCAGGCCATTTACCCCGTTGCGCAGCATTTGAAATCAGCATTGCTGATCAAACTGCTGGAAAATCAGGGTTTGGAATCAGTCATCTGTTTCACGCGAACCAAACATCGCGCCAACCGCCTGGCGGCCACATTGACAAAAAATCATATTTCCTGCGCCCCGATTCACGGCAATCGTTCGATGGCGCAGCGCAGCAGCGCATTATCCGGATTCAAAGCCGGCAAATTCCGTGTGCTGGTGGCCACAGACATTGCCGCACGCGGCATCGACATCGCCGATGTTTCACATGTTATTAATTTTGACTGTCCGCATATTCCGGAAGATTATGTTCACCGCATTGGCCGCACCGGTCGGGCATCGGCTACGGGGGACGCATTTACATTTGTCGCCCCGGATGAAGAATCCAATCTTCGATATATTGAAAAGACAATCGGTAAACGTCTTCCGCGCGTGACCCTGCCTGACTTTGATTATGCCCAGAAATCTGTGGAATCGCTGGAAATTCCAATTGAACAACGCATTGCCGCCATTCGCCAGCGTAAGGCCGAAGAACGGGCGCGGCGTGAAAAAAACAATTCCGGCCGCCCCGATGCAAATGGACACCGCTCGTTTGGGCGTAGCGCTGATTCCGATGCGCCGGCGCACACCGGGCATCATCCGCGCGGCGGTCATTTTGGACAACGCAGCGCCGGCGCAAGGTCCGGACAGCAGCATTCCAATGCGCCACGGGCCTTTGGCACCAGACCGGGCGGACAAGCCGGCCAGGCGGGACATCCTGGCGCAGCGCAGCCGGGGCGACGTTTCGGCGGCAAACCCAACCATCCGCGTTCCGGACCGTCACGCGCCGGTGGCGTTCCATTCTGGCAACAGCGGGGCGAAGCGGGCCAAGCCGGCCGCTCCAGATCTGGCCGCCGCGGTTCGCGCTAATGCGGGTTGCTTGCCGGTACCATGTGATAATGCGCAAAGCCGGCTGACGCGCGGTTGTGCTGCTGTCGGGCCGGAACGGGAATGCAGTTTGTTCGATTGGCGGACGCCCAAATTGCATGCGGCGCGACTTCGCTCGCCGGGAACATGGGAATGTCCGGTGTTTCCGGCGGATTGTCAGTGGTTGTCCACAATTGTTGGATGACTGGTAATCTTGTAGCATCAATATCGGCCGGTCATTGCTCAAACCTTCGTCGCGCGTGGTGGAACCGGAGTTTTCGGCAATTGCGCAGCTGTTAAGCGAAATTCTGGCACCAGTGCCACATCTCCAATTCCCGTTGCGGTAGCGATGCGGTTGACCTGATTGCTTGCTGCAGCAATTGGTTTTGCTGGTCGCGGCAAGGTTTCATCTTCTGGGTGGTGCCGACGGCGCTGTTTGAAATAATTTGCACAAGAACCGACGCTTGGATCATTCCGGTCCACTATGTCCGCTGGCATTTGGTTTTGGTGATATTTTACCCAGAGTTTAGCCGTTAAAAACAAATAAAACCCTTGCATAGCAAGGGTTTTATTCAGTTTGTCACTTCCCGCTACTGTGAACACCCCAGTAGGTCAAAGGCCCGACTCTGCAAGGCGGTTGGCAACGCCAGTACCGTCGCCGTCGGGCCGTCATCGCCGTCGCCTGCCAATCGGCAGACATTGCGGCTCTGCGTGGCGAGTTCCGCCAGCAAATCCCGGAAGCTCTGCACCGGGAACCCCTGGACAGTCTTATGCGTTTGCTTCTTCTCCTTGGCCGATGCCGAAGCCTGGGCCGGCAGCACCGGGTCACGCGTCTGGCGCCTGGCCTGAATTTCTTCATCCACATACAGCAGTTGCGAGAGTTTCTGCCGCATGTGCCATTCCACGTAATACGCCAGTACACACAGGAAGATGTGGGCCCGGACATGATCCGGCTTACGCAGAAATATAGGCCGCGCCTTCAGGTCCACCTGCTTGAGACAACGGAATGCTTTTTCCACATTGCCAAGATCCTTGTAGCCACGCACCACCTCCGGTGTCGGCCAGGCTTCCTGTCCCTCGCTGGTGCGTACGCAATACAACCCATCAAGTTGCTGCTCGGACGCAATGGACACGGCATTGCGAACATACGAGAAGCCTCCCTCTTGGGCCGTGATGATCACGTGCTTGGCCATCTTGTACTTGTTGAGCACTTTACCAACCCGCAGGCCAACCTCGCTGTCCTTCCAGGGTCGGCCTTTGTCTCTGGCACGCTTGGCCTGCTGCTGCAATGCCATCAAAAGCTTTTCTGTAGCCAGCAGCAGCGATTCACGGGTGGCAGCGCGTTTTTCCTCCAAAAATGGATTCCAGCAGGCAATCAGCCGCTCGCCGGGATAATCCGCAGACTTTATCTCCGCCAGATTCTGCTGATCAAAGAGAGAGCGATTCAGGAGGCCCTGTTGGACCAGCTTGCCAATGCTTTCTCCCCGCAAGGCTCCAATCCATCCCACCCCCGGATATGCCTTGATCTGTTCGATGTTCGTGCTGGTCAGGCTGCCGCGATCTCCCACCATCACCACCCGCTGCAAGCCAAAGCGTTCACGCACCTTGGCCACCTGAGCCATCATCGTCTTCGGGTCTGCGGTATTACCCGCATAAACCTCACACGCCACTGGGCAGCCTTCCCGGTTGGCCAGTAAGCCATAGACGATGATCGGCCATCCTTTTTTACCATCCCGGCTATGGCCAAACTTCGCCAACGCGCAGTGCTCGCCATAGTAATAGCTGCTGGAAAGATCGTAGAGCACACTACCACCCTCCACCAGATGCCGGGCCGCCAATTGGTCTTCAATGCGGCTCTGACGCTTTAACAGCCAATCCAGGGAGGCGTAGAGTTCATCATGCGATACATCCAGCACATCGAGTTCCGAACCCAGCGTGCAACTCTGCCAGCGACGTGTGCTCTGGAGCTTGCTGGAAGGAAACAATATCCGCGCCACAATCAAAGCCAGAATAATATCCCGCTGCCGACATCGCTTGCTGGAAAGCATCCGATCCAATCCCAATTGCCGCAATGTACCCAGCACCGCCGCCACATGGCCGTGTGGCAGGCTGGATGCGATAACAAGGCATTCTGGTGACCCCACGAATCCCACGGGTTCATCCCGCAAAAGCCGGCGCATGGCCTGGATTTTGGCCTCCGGCCAGTGTGAAATATTCGCCAGCGTATGCAGACGCACCTTGCCGCCTTCGCGGCGCCCACACCGCAGGAGTGTGGCGGGCCGCGACTTCCGATTTGGAACTCTGTCGATGTACATGAGAAAATTATAACTACAAAATCAATATTGTCAAGTACAAAACAATAATTTACATGAGAACACATTGCCGTAGAAAAACCACCCCAAAAAGCAGGAAAATGCAGTGCTATCAAGGGTTTTCTCTACCAAAAATCACTTTTTCGGGGCTAAACTCTGGATTGATCATTGGTGGTTGGCCGTTGCTCCCCGGCGCGCCATGG
>JAKAYZ010000034.1 GCA_021816165.1 Planctomycetota bacterium
ACGACGCGTTCGGCCGCGCCTTCGGAGTCCTCAATATTGATCTCCTGAAAGGCAATGCCGCGGGACTGCAAATAGGCCTTGGCGCGGCGGCAGTCACCGCCTTAAACAACGCCACGGATGATGCGAATCTGGCGTTAAATCCCGCACCGTCGGGTCGTTCGCCGGTAAAATGGCTGGCCCCGGCGGTTACTTATCAAGCGAATCTTGCCTTGGCGGAAATTACGCCAAACCTGACGCTTAAGAAAAAATATCGGGAAGCCGCAAATGCCGAGGCACAAAAGGCTAATCAACTTAACCCGTTCCTGCGGCTTGCCACGGTCAAATAAATCGCGAATTGCGTAACAAGCGACGCGGAATTTTATTTCTACCGCCGAATGCCCCTGAGCATTAGGTCTTATAATTATTAACTGTTGGCCCCGCATTCAATCGCTCCAACGGTGTTTATGCTATCCTTTTACTTTGACGAATGTTTATTTGGAATTTAGTCGCTTGACATTATGCCCTAAACTGAATATAAGAATAGTGTTATTTTATGGCCGATCTAATTTATCGGCCCTGATTGATTGAGGTGCTTTATGACTGTTGAAGATGCAATTCGGGCGATGGCAGGCTTGATGGTTTTGTTGAGCGTTGCCCTCACGCTCCTGGTCAGCCATTGGTGGCTTCTGCTGACGGGCTTTGTCGGGCTTAACCTTTTGCAGTCCGCTTTCACCCATTTCTGCCCCGCCGAAATGGTATTCAAAAAAATGGGCATGCGCTGCAGCCGCACCTGATCACGCGCCGCATTCATGACTGCCGCAGCCGCGCCCTCCAGCCGACCGCCGACCGTGCGGCTGCGGGAAATAAACAGTCCGCCGCTGCCGGCCTACGGAGTTGATTTGCCATGAAACAATCGCGATTCCAATGGAAATTGCCCCGCCGCGCGACCGTGGCCAGGCTCGCGGTCGCCCTTATCCTTTCGGCAATCGTGGTTGTGCTCATGCTCTGGTTCAGCGACTATTGGACTCCAAAAATTTCCGCCGGTCCGGTTGCCCAATCCGCCCCCGTGCGGCGCTATCACGGCCCGCTGCTCACCGCACGAATCATGCACGTTCCCGTCAAGTTTTTCGCCGTCGGCACAATTGAGCCGATCGCGCCGGTGGTGCTTGCTCCCCGCATCATGGGCAAAATCATTTTCAGCCGTCTCCACGCCGGCCTTGTTGTTCAAAAAAATCAGATTCTTGTCCGGCTTGACCATAGAACCCTGACCGCGGATTTACACCGTATAAAGGCCGCTGCCGCCGTGGCCATGGCCGGACTTAAACAGGCGGAATTGGACCGGCGCCGGACCGCGGAGCTTTTCAAAACCGCGGACATCACCAGGGCCGCCATGGATCTGGCGGATACCCGCCTTGCCGCGGCACGGGCCGAATATGTCAGCGCCATGGCCGCCCAGCAGGCCGCCGCCACGCAACTGCGCTACGCGGCGATCCGCAGCCCGGTCAACGGCGTGGTGATGGAAAAACGCGTCAACACCGGTGACACCGTCATGCCCGGACAGGATCTGGCCCGGATCTACAACCCGGCCCATATGCAACTCACCGCCGTTGTTCCGGAATCCTATGTGCGCCGCCTCCGGCCCGGACAATCGCTGACCATGCGGCTCGCCGGCTTTCACCGCCGCTTTGCCGTGCATGTGCGCCGCATCATTCCAAAAGTCAGCGTACAGACGCGAAGTTTCACCGTTAAAGCCGCCGGAACATTTCCGTCCGGCGTTTTTCCCGGAATGTTCGGAAGGCTGGAAATCCCGATCGGACAGGAGAAAGTCCTGGTGATCCCGGCCTCCGCCATAAAAAAAATCGGCCAGTTGGATATGGTCAATATCGTCACCGGCGGACCGGGCGGCCGGATGCGCCGGCAGTTGATCCGGCCGGGCCGCAAATTCGGCGATCTGCGGGAAATTCTTTCCGGGCTCAAAGCCGGTGACAAGCTGGCGACCGGAGGCTCATATCATGACTGAGCCGCACGCAGTCCGCGCTGAACCTGCCGCCGCCCGTGCGCCCGCCGGCTTGCTGGAAAGAACCGTCCATACATTTCTGCATTCCCGTCTTTCACTGATTTTTATCCTGCTTTCCGTGCTTCTTGGCGCGGCGGCATTATGGCTCACACCGCGCGAGGAAAATCCGCAGATACTCGTCCCCATGATCGACGTGTATGTCAATTTTCCCGGCCATAGCGCCCGCAGTGTGGAACAACTCGTTACCACGCCGCTGGAAAGACTCATTTATCAGATTCATGGCGTGCAATATGTCTACTCCACCAGCCGGCGCGGACATGCCATGGTCACAGCCCGGTTTTTCGTGGGCCAGGATGTACAGCGCAGCGTCATGAAGGTCTACCGCAAACTCAACAAGCACCTGAACCTGGTGCCGCCGGGCGTTACCGGCTGGGCGGTAAAACCGGAAACCATCAACAATGTCCCCATTGTCACGCTTACTTTAACCAGCAAAACCGCCTCTTCCGATGCCTTAAACGATACCGCCCAGGAACTGCTGGCCCGGCTCTCGGCGATTCCGGATGTTTCGCGGGCCTATCTTGTCGGCGGGCGGCCCCGGACGATGCATGTTTACCTCAATGCCGTCAAAATGCAGGCATACGGCATCTCGCCGCTGCTGATCAGCCGCGCGGTGCAGGCGGCCGATGTCAGCGTTTCAGCCGGGTCTTTTAAGGAAAGCAACCGTGAATACCAGGTGATCGCCGGAACACCGCTGACCAACAGCCGGCAACTCGGCCGCCTGGTGGTGGGCGTGTGGCGGAACCAGCCGGTGTATCTGAATTCCGTGGCCAAAATTGTCGACGGACCCGCCGCCGTGGATTCCTATGTTTGGCACCATTGGGGACCGGCCCGCAATTTCCCGGAAACCGCGGGCTTTCGCGGTGATATCATCGCCGGTTCACCGGATAAACAGCCCGGCAGCCCGACGCCGGCCATCACCATCGCCCTGGCAAAAAAAGCCGGCTCCAATGCCGTGGCCATGGCGCAGCAGGTGATCAGTGCGGCCCGCCGGCTGGCCCCGGCCGTTATCCCCGCCGATATGCAGCTCATCGTCACGCGGAATTACGGCTTGGCTTCCAATGAAAAGGTCAATACGCTGGTGGTCGGCCTGCTGGTGGCCGTGGCCATTGTGGTCGCGCTGCTTACGATCGGCCTGGGCTGGCGCGAATCCATGGTTGTGGCGGTGGCCATTCCGGTCGTATTCGGCATCACGCTGGCGGTTAATCTGATGCTGGGCTACACAATCAACCGCGTCACTCTTTTCGCCCTGATCCTGTCGCTAGGCTTGCTGGTGGATGATCCGATTGTGGACGTGGAAAATATTTCCCGCCACTTCGCCCTTGCCGGCAGGGCATCGCGCCGCATCGCCCTGGGTGCGGTAACGGAAATTCTGCCCCCGCTGCTTGTGGCCACGCTGGCGGTCATTCTGTCATTTGTCCCGATGTTTTTTATCACCGGCATGATGGGCCCGTACATGCGGCCCATGGCCCTTAACGTCCCCGTGGCCATGCTGGTTTCCCTCCTCGTTGCGGTCACCATCACGCCGTGGCTCAGTTATCATGTGCTTAAACATAAATGGAAAATCACCCGCGAAGAAGCGTTGCCGGGAGCGGCGGATCCGCATCAGGCCGCGGCGGCAAAACAGACGTTGCGCTACCGCATTTTCCGCCCGCTCATGCTCCCGCTGCTTACATTTCCACCGCTGCGATGGCTGTTTCTGGCCGCGGTGGCCGCTATTACCGTCGGAGCCGTCATGCTGCCGGCACAGCGGCTTGTGCCGCTGAAAATGCTTCCCTTTGACAACGGCACCGGCCTGCTTCTGCTGCTGCATGAACCGCGGGGCACCACCCTGGAACAGACCGATGCCGCCGCGGCCGCCCTCGGCCGTTATCTGAAAATCCAGCCGGAAGTGGTGGATTTCACCAGCTATGTGGGCACCGCGGCGCCCATGAATTTCAACGGCCTTGTGCGGCATTATTTCCTGCGCAACGGCCCCAATGACGCACAAATCGCCGTCGATCTCGCCGGCAAGGACCGCCGCGTCATGCAAAGCCATGACATCGCCCTGCGCATGCGCAACGCCCTCACGGCCATCGCCCAAAAAAATGGCGCAAGACTGGCCATTGTGGAATCCCCGCCCGGCCCGCCGGTGCTGGATTCAATTGTCGCCCAGGTTACCGGCAATCCCGGCGTACCCTACCGCCTGTTGCAGGCCGCCGCTTCCACCGTCCGCCACCGCCTGGCCATGGAACCGGGCGTGGTGGATACCGACGACAGCATCCAGGCCCCGGAAAAACGGCTGATATTTAAGATTGATCGCACCAAGGCCGCCCTTAACGGCATAACCGCGGCGCAAATCGCCAACACGCTGCGCGTCGCACTGCACGGCAGCGATATAGGCCTGGTTCACCAACCCCGACGCCGCACACCGCTTGAAATTCGCCTCCGCCTGCCGCGGCCGGCGCGGTCAAGCACGGCCATGCTCGGCCGGTTGAATATCACCGGGGGTAACGGCCGCCTGATCCCATTGACGGAGCTTGGCCACTGGCAACACCGGCAGGCCGGACAGGCCATTTACCATAAGGACCTCCACCGTCTGGTGTACGTATATGCGGATACTGCCGGCCGCCCGCCGGTAAATGCCGTGGTGGATATTGTGGCTGATCGCCTGCGGGATTCCGCCACCCCGGCCGTTGCCGGCATGACGCACACAGGCGCCGGCTGGATTCACGAAGTTAAACCCCGGCTGCTGGCCGGCCGCTCATTTTTCCATAACGGTTCCGGAATCGCCTGGCAGCTTCCACCCGGTGTTCATGTTAATTTTGCCGGCGAAGGCGAACTGCGCATCACGGAACATGTATTCCGTGATCTGGGAATTGCGTTCGGCGCGGCCATGGTCGCCATCTATGTTCTGCTGGTCGCCCAGACCGGCGCCTTTCTGCTGCCGTTAATTATCATGCTGGCCATTCCGTTGACCATTCCCGGCGTCATGCCCGGATTTTTCCTGCTTAACCAGATTGACCGCTCCACCCCCGGCGGCTATGCCTCGCCGGTCTTTTTTACCGCCACCGCCATGATCGGCATGATCGCTCTTTCCGGAATTGTGACGCGAAACTCCGTTATCCTGATCGATTTTATTCACCGGTCATTGGAACGCGGCATGCCCCTGGCCGATGCGATTTTGGAAAGCTGCGTGGTGCGGCTCCGGCCGATTCTGCTTACCGCCGCCGCGGCGATGTTTTCATCCATCCCCATCCTGACCGACCCGGTATTCAGCGGCCTGGCCTGGGCGCTGATCTTCGGTCTGTTTGCCTCCACCTTTTTTACTCTTTTTGTGGTGCCCGTGGCTTACTGGATTTTATTCCACAACAAGCCGGGCCATGGCCTGCCGCTGAACACCCAGGACTAACAGGACCATCCGCCGCCGCTTGCCCAATGACGATAATTTCCGTAGCATAGGGGGAGTGAAGTTGAGGTTTTGCCATGAACGACGCCATAATCACATTCGACCCCGCCAATATTATTCCCGCGGATAACACACCCACGGCCCGACCGGCCTATACCGCGGTAATCTGGTTTATCATGCTGGCTGCGGCCGTTGCGGCTTTCATCGGCAATATTTATTTTCGCGTTCATCTGCTGCCCACCGCACCGGTGCACATGGTTAAACAGTACCTGATTATGGGCTTTTTCCTGCATTGTGCCGGCTGTTATCTGGCCGGCGGGTCCATCGCCGTGGCGCCCAAAGCCCGTGCCGCCCTGGGCCTCAGCGTGCTGGTGCTGGCCATTAATCTGCTGTTTGTTCTGGGACTGATCTTTACCGGCCCGGCCACCATCACCTACATCCGCTGAATTCCGCCCGCTGCACGCCGTGCAGCGGCAAACGCCCGGACGCCACTCACCGCGGGAGCCTGTCGGCATGAAACAGCCCGCCTCAAAACGGCGCAGCCTTCCCCTGCTCCCCAGCACCGGTCCGAATGTTCTTTTGCAATATTTCGCCGCCATGCACCGCCACTTTGGCGATCAACACTGGTGGCCCGCGGAAAGTCCATTTGAAGTAATGATCGGCGCGGTGCTTACCCAAAACACCAGTTGGCGCGGCGTTGAGCTGGCCATCGCCCGCCTGCGGGACGCTTCCGCCATTGATGCAGTTGTGCTATACCGCCTTGGTCCGGTTGAAATCGCGCCGCTGATCCGCCCGGCCGGCTATTTTAATGTCAAAAGCCGCCGCCTGTGGAACCTCGCCGCCTGGTTTGTAGAAACGCATCATGCGGATTTTTCCGCCCTTTCCCGCCTGCCCACGCAGATCCTCCGTGCCCAATTGCTGGCAATCCGCGGCATCGGTCCGGAAACCGCAGACAGTATCCTGCTTTACGCCCTTGGCCGCGGAATTTTTGTGGTGGATGCCTACACCCGCCGCCTGCTTTTCCGCCACCACCTGCTGCCCCCCGCGGCCGGCTATCACCAAATGCAGCAATTCATGACTGCCGCACTTCCGGAAAGTGTGGAACTGTATAATGAATTTCACGCCCAAATCGTAAAAACCGGCAAACAGTACTGCCGCCCATCACCCCGGTGTGATCACTGCCCGCTCCGCCGGTTTTTGCCGCAATCGACGGTGGCCGGCTCGGGAAAACCGCCTCCTCCGTCCACGCGGCGGTCCGCTTAAGATCCGGATTTTCCCGGACTGTTTAACGGCAGGATCAGCACGCTGCGCTCGCCGGTGATGCGAAAACGGGCCTTTTTATACAATTTCAGTGCCGCGACATTGGCCTGGTCCACCGCCAGAATACATTGCGGCAGCCGCCGCTGAACCAGCGTTTGCAGCACATGGCGCATTAAAAATCCGCCGATCCCGCATCCCCTGGCCTCCGGGATAAGCCCCAGATACACCACTTCCAATGACGCCGGATTCACGTGCGCGGCCAACAGCACCACACCCACCCAGTCTTCCCCGCGCCGCACCAAAGACCACAACGCAGGCGCAAACTCCCCCACCGCTTTGTGGCCCGCCATTACATCCGTCATGGACCGCAGCCCCGCCAATTTCGGACAGTCCCGCGTATCCCGGTAGGTGGCAAAAATCGTGGTCGCAAACACATGCTCCAGCTCCGGCCGGTACGGCCATAAGCTGATTCCCTCCGGCGGCGCCGGACGCGGCAAAAACAGCGGCGCATTGCGATCCATATAATACAGATCCGCCAGGTCCCGGAACCCCGCTTCACGAAACACCGCGGCCGAGCCCTGGTTATCCGCATCCAAAATAGTTTGCGCCAGCACCATCCCCTCCGCGAGGGCGTGCGCGGCGGCCTGCGCAATACAACCGCGCGCCGCCTCCCACGCATCCGGATACCGGCTGATGTTGGTGCTGTAAAAAAGGGCCGTGCGCCCGGGGCTTTGCGTCCACAGGCAGGCGGAGATCATCCGGCTCCCCTCCATCGCCACCACCTGCCGCATAAAGCCTGCGCCATGCAGGCTGAACCAATTCTCAAAATTCTGCCGCCGGGAGTGCGCAGCGGCGTCTTCCGGCCGCCCGGCGGATTCCGGCCCGTCCAAAATGCAGGCCAGTCCGCGGCGCGCTGTCGCCAACGTATCGGGTCTATTAATTTCCAGCGTCTGCGCTGTCATGCAACGACGGCTCCTCAACCGGAATGGTAGATGCGGTGATGCATTTCCGCAATTTGTCGCCTCATGCTGCGGTTTTTGCCGTCCCGGATTTTATGGGTAATCCTGTCCCGTGGGCCGGATCACCAGTTCATTGATATGCACATGCGGCGGCTGGCATACCACAAAACCGATGGCCGCGGCCACGTCCTCCGGCTTAAGCACCGCGCCGAACTTCTGCACCATTTTGGTGAAATTGTCAAAGGTGTAACCCGCGACATCCTGAAATTCACTTTCCACAATCCCCGGCTTTATTGTCGTCACCCGCACGCCCTGTCCGCACACTTCCCGGCGCAATGCTTCCGCCGCCGCCGCAATCGCCCATTTGGTGGATCCGTACATGCCGCTGAACGGTGAAATGTTATGCCCGGCTACCGACCCAAGCACGACAATATCACCCTGTTTTTTCTCCGCGAACCGCGCCGCCGCCCGCCGCATCAGGTGCATGGCCCCAAGCACATTGAGCCGGTAAAGGTATTCCCATTGTGATTCATCACTCCCCAGCAGGCCGCCCGCCAGCCCGCGGCCGGCATTCACCACCACCATGGACAGTCCGCAGCCTGTTTTTTCACCCCAGGTCTCCGCCTTCGCCAGCAGTTGATCAATTGCCGCATTGTCCGCCGCATCCGCTTCCACCGCCAGCGCCGCCCCGCCCATTTGTGTGATATGCGCCGCCAGGGTCTCCAGCCGCGCCATCCGCCGCCCACTGACCACCACCGCCGCGCCCAGCTTCGCCAACTGCGCGGCAACCGCACGGCCTATCCCCGCGCTGGCGCCGGTTACAATCGCCATTTTTCCCGCCAGCGGCAACGGCGGGTTTGATGTCCTGGCTTCATCCGGTTCGACCGGTGTTTTGAGCATGGTAGTTTTCTCCGGTTTATCAGGCGGGCACTATCGCCCGCAAAATACTATATAGCCGCTTTGCCGCCAAATCCTGCCGGGTCTGCAGCAACGTCATGAAATTCCACATATCCGCCGGGGAATCAATATCCGCCAGCACCTCTCCGGTCCGCAAATTCAGGCCCGCCGCCGCGGCCCGATCCCGCGTTTGCCCCGCCACCGCGCCTGTTCCCCAGTCAATATTATCCAGCAACACCTCCGCCGCCGGCCGCAGCCCGATGGCCACATAGCCGCCATCATGCGCCGGCAGCATCGCCGCATCACAATCCGCCAGGCTCACCGCCGCCCAGTGCAAATGCCCCGCCCGCAGATAAACCGAATCCACCCCGATGAATACCGCTCCATCCGCCCTTTTTAAAAAGCACTCCGCCGCCGCAAACTTCATCCGGCAACCCAAATCGCCCGGCGGCTGCAACACCGTGCGCCAGCCCGGCCAGTTAAACTGCTCCACCGGCTGATCCAGCGGATCCACAAACAAAACCGGATCCCACTCCACCGCCAAACCATCCATGATCAGGGAGGCCGGCGCCGCCTGCGGGTGCGGCCCGCCCGCCGCCGGATTTATTGCCGCAACCTCCTCCACCAGCCCGCGCATGTGCCGCATGAATGCCGCATGAATCGCCGCCGCCTGACCGGCCGATATCTCCGGGCAAATCAGCCGCGTTTTCACCCGGCCCGCCGCCGCCGCCCGCGTCACCAGCACCACGGAGATCCTGCGCACCGGCCGCCGCGATCGCCGGTCATGCATCAAGGTTGTTTCGCCGCCGTTCACGCT
>JAKAYZ010000035.1 GCA_021816165.1 Planctomycetota bacterium
CCAAATGCAGAACAGGTATAGCCGCTTGTTCTGATTTCAGCATAGTGACGCAGCATGAAGAATCAGTTGACTGGAGCATCTTTCCATCCGTGCCGGTATACAATGTCCTTGAGCACTCGGACCAAATCATGCTGTTGTTCGGTGGTCAAATGGCTGAAGAACTCCCGGTCGTTATCGTCGGCAAGCCGGGCCAGTTTGGGAACCAGCGCCATTCCCACTGAAGTGAGAGTTACGCTCTGGTAGCGCCGGTCACGGCCGGCTGCGGTTCGTTGTACAAATTTCTTTCGACACAGTCTTTCCACCAGCTTGGAAATCGCACCGCGCGTCATACCCAATCGCTCTGCTAATTGGCTCGGATTGATGGGGCCGGTCTGCAGCATTTCCCGCATGACAACCCATTCCGCAACCGTAACACCCTTGGCTTCCACCTTCTGCATGAAAGCGTGGGACACGTGGTTGGAAACGAACCGAAGCCAATAGCCGACATGTGCTTCGAGTTCACTGACTTGGACTTTCCTGGCCATATGGGTCCCTCAAAGTGATGAGGTAATTTTTGCCAACTGGGCCAGTTCCTCATCCAACCCTTTAAGCCCCAGTTCGAAGGCATCGTCTGGCATACCGGTCGGCTTCTCAAGTGTCATCATAAACATGGATCCGGTTGACAGGGGGACGACTCGGGCGGGTACAGTCCATTTCCCTTCCTTCGGGTCGATGAAGTCATGATCGAGAATGCCGTGCTCTTCGATGGATCGAATCTGAAGCACCCCCGGTCCACGTGGCGTTTGAATCTGCCAGCGCCCCGTGCCGATGGGTGTGGATGCCAGAACGTTGCGGACTGCCCAGAGCGGCCATTGGGCACCGTCAGCAAGCAACTTCCAGGCTGTGTGCGAAGGGCAGGGAAGCAGAATCGTTTTGGTGACAACATTCATGCGGATAACTCCTTTTTATAATTGCCTAGGAAACTATATGGTTGAAATGGCACGGCGTCAACCGGAATGCCATTGGCACCTGTTTGAGGCGTGGCAATTTTTCTGGGAACCCTTGGGAACGCGGATGTCCTCACCCGCATGGGCGTTTCAGAAGGGTCCTGGGAAAAACAGCCAATCGTCTATTTTCCGGTGATTTCACATCCGCCCGAAAAAATTGCCACGCCCAGGTAACTTTAGTAGTCGCATGGTAATATTGAAGTTGCGGCTTCTTGAGGATATAAAAAGAATGCTAATCGTTTGATAAGCATCACGGGCGTTGGCGCTGGATAGAGTGCAGAGTTGCCAGATGCCCTTGGGTGACACTGCGGTGTCTCGGTTTATTTATTAAGAAAGGTTAGTTATGCGAATGGCGATGATTGCACCCTGCGTGGAAACGTGGTTAAGAAAATCCCGACGCGTCGGTGCCGCGGCGCTTGGCGTAGGGGTCGGTGCAGTCGCGGCCATTGGGCTGGCACAAGGCACGCCGACGCAGATTAATATTAATGCCGCCAAGCCGGGTATCACCGTCAGTCCGACGCTTTGGGGCATTTTTTTTGAGGAAATTAACCACTCCGGCGAAGGTGGGCTTTGGGGGCAATTGGTCAATAACCCGACGATTAAGGCGATTGGCGGCAACGGGCGACCGATAGGTTGGTCGCTGCGCCTGCAACATGCCGCAGCACGCATGGCGATTGACGCCAGTCATCCGCTGAATAAAGAAAATCCTCTGGCGTTGAGGGTCGATATTTTTGGTCAGCCACCCGCCGGCGCAGTGGAGTTGATCAACCGCGGTTACTGGGGGATGAATTTCAAACGCGGCGAAAAGTATCACTTGACGGTTTATGCCCGCCGCAGTTACTCGATGAGCCACGATATCAAAGTGGCTCTGATGGGAAAGCATGACCAAACGCTGGGGACCGGCGAAATAAAGGGGATTACACGCCAGTGGAAAAAATTCAGTCTTGTTTTGACGGCCAATGCGGATGATCCGAATGGCTCACTGGCATTTTTCCCGAACCACTCAGGCTCGCTCTGGCTGACGTGCGCCAATCTTTTTTCATCGGCGGCATTGGCGGACGGAGGTTTTCGGCCCGGGTTGCTGCACATGCTTCAAGCCCTGCAACCTTCATTCGTTCGCTTCCCCGGCGGCAATTACATCGAAGGGAACGTCCTTACCAACGGGTTTCATTGGAAACGCACGATTGGGCCGATGTCCCAGCGGCCGGGGCATGAAAATGATTCCTGGGGCTATTGGTCAACCGATCAACTGGGCTATGCGGAATATCTCAATTTGTGCCGAAAGCTTAACGCTGCTCCATTGTTTGGTGTGAATTGCGGTCTTTCACTTGGTATGAACGATAAAGTTCCGATGAAGGATATGGGGCCGTGGGTGCGTAGCGCGGTGGAGGCGGTGCAGTACGCCAATGGATCAATTAAAACGCATTGGGGTAAGATTCGCGCCGCCGATGGTTACGCAAGTCCATTTGGACTTAAGTATGTGGAGATTGGCAACGAATCGTGGTGGGCTGGGCCTTACTCTCGCCGCTACAAGTTATTTTACGAAGCCCTTCACAAAGCCTATCCAAAGATCAAACTCATTGCCAGCGGTAACACCGAGGGACTGCCAACGCAGATTGTCGATCAGCATTTTTACCCGTCTGCCGGCTGGTTCTGGGCCAATCGCCATCGATATGATTCATACTCTCGTACAGGGCCGAAGGTGTTTGTGGGTGAATATGCGGTGACCAGCAATGCGGGGCTCGGCAATTTGCGGGCCGCGTTGGGTGAAGCCGCCTGGATGACAGGGCTGGAACGTAATTCGGATGTGGTGACGATGGCTTCATACGCGCCGCTGTTTGTCAATGCCAACAACCGTGCGTGGAATCCCGATCTGATCGTATTTAATAGCTCGCAGGTATTTGGCACGCCGTCTTACTGGGTGCAGCAGATGTTTTCCACCAACCGCGTCAACCGGATGTTGCCAGTCATGATTCATCATCGACCTGCGCTCAAAGCTCATGCTTTATCGCGTGGGACGATAGGCTTGGGTACCTGGAATACGCAGTCGGAGTACAGGGACATCAGGGTCACGGCGCACGGCCACCAGATTTATAAATCTCACTTTCCGCAGGGGGCGGGCGAATGGCACGCTGTTTCTGGTAATTGGCGTGTTGTGGGACACGCGTATCGCCAGACATCAGGTGACGAGCCGGCGGTGGCGTTACTGCAATCGACCAAACTCGCCCATCTCGCGAACTATACGATCCACCTGCAAGCCAAAAAATTGGTGGGGCCGAAGGCTTTTTAATCCTCTTCCATGTCCGCGGTGAGCACCATTACTATTGGTGGAATATTGGCGGTTGGGCGAATACCACCACGGGCATTGAACATACGGCCGGTGGTGTTAAAAGCGAAGTTGGCCCGCATTACGGCAGTCACGTTACCACGGGTCGCTGGTATAAAGTGCGAATTGTTGCACACCATGACATGATTACCTGCTATCTCGACGGCCACCAGATTGACAGCACGGCAGAGCATCCGTCGGCATCGCGTTTTTGCTCGATTGCAGGCCTGACCAAGAGTGGCCGCACCATCGTCGTGACCGCCGTCAATGGGGAGCGGTATCCGGTATCGGCCGAGCTGAATCTGCACGGTGTGGCCGACCTGCTATCGCGCGGCAAAGCCATTACGCTTTCGGGCGCGCATCTCGGTGCGGAAAATACATTTGCCCATCCGATGCGGATTTCGCCGGTGGTCAAGCGCTTACAGCATGTGCAACCCGACCTCCGATATGCATTTCCGCCTCGGTCTTTGGTTATCATTCGGCTGCACTTGAAACACGCGCTTGGGCATTGATGAGGGCGGCGAGAATGGCGTGGGTGTGTAAGGAACCTGATGCGGAAATTTCGGATGGTATTTTCAGCACCGGATTGGCGCGCAAACTTGGCGGGTTGTGGTTACAATCGGGGACAAGTATGGGATTGGTTGGTGCAGGTACGCTTGACGAGTCCCGATTTCTGCGGTTTATTACCGGAGAATTTGTATCGATGGCGTGTGTGCCATAAGATGCGGGTGGCGGGTGATGGATTTTTGGATGGCAGTCCGGAAGCCAGAATCCCCACGAATCGAAAATCAGCCAAGGCATCCATTGCTGCACTGCAAGTCCGAATGGGTCGCCTGGGGCGAGAGTGAGGTATAAGTTTTGAGGTCTCCTCGCAAGCGATTGCCCAGAGGATGGCCGGTTGGTGTTTGTCGGAGGTTACTATGCCGCGAACGCAGCTAGCGTGGGGTATAGATGTTGGAACAACCGCGCTCAAGGCTGTTCAATTGCGCCGCGAAGGGGACAAAGTCTTCCTCGAGGCTATTGAGATCATCGAGCATAGCCGATTTCTGACTGAACCCGATGTTGATCAGAAAGAAATAGTCCGTGACACGCTTTCCAAGTTTCTTGAGAAGCATGTATTGCGTGGCCAGGAAGTGTTTATCGGGTCGTCGGGGGCCGCAAGTTTTTCACGATTCGTCAAACTGCCGCCTGTTGAACCGCGTAAAATACCGGATATTGTGCGGTTCGAGGCTATTCAGCAGATTCCCTTCCCGCTGGATCAGGTCAACTGGGGTTATCACAGTTTCCGCAATACCGACAGCCCCGACGTGGAAATCGGCATCTTTGCCATCAAAACAGAACTGGTCACCAAGCTGCTGGCCGATTTTCGGGCCCTTGGCATTACCGTCCACGGCGTGCAGATACTGCCATTGGCGGTTTGCAATGCCATGTTGCACGAGGGGCGGGGTGTTGAAAAAAGCGTCATCGTCATGGACGTTGGTGCGGACCACACGGACTTGATCATTCTCGATCAGGGCCGGTTGTGGCTGCGCAACATCAACATAGGTGGAAATACCTTTACCGAAGCCCTGACAAAAAATTTCCAGTTGCCGTTTGCCAAGGCGGAAAACCTCAAGAAAAATGCGGCGACGAGTAAATACGCCCGCGAAATATACCAATCAATGCGACCCACATTTTCCGATGTGGTGCTCGAGGTGCAACGATCCATCGGGTATTACAACAGCAGCCACCGTGAGAGCCGTCTGGAGCAGGTCGTGGGGTTGGGTGGTGGGTTTAAGCTCTCAAATATGCAGAAATATCTGACTCAAAATTTGAGTATGGATGTTCAGCGCCTGGATAATTTCACTAAAATCGAGGCCGACTCCCGCGTTGCCGCCGGCCTCAGCGAGCAGGTGCAACTGGTTGCCGGAGCCTACGGGCTGGCGTTGCAGGCGGTTGGTCTGGGAACCATCAACACCAATTTATTGCCACCGGAAATAGCCCGGCAGATGCTCTGGAAGAAAAAGACGCCATGGTTTGTTGGTACGGCGGCAGCAGTGGTGGTGGGGAGTCTGCTGGCAGGGACACGATATTACCTCGATGCGAGCAGCTTTGCGGCCAGCATGCGTCCAAGTCGGCAATCGCTGAATCAGACACGTCTGGGGAGGGCTAATGCGTGGCAGCAGGCTTATAACTCCATCAGCAACACGTACTTGAAAAACCAGGCAAAGATAAGTTCGATCCTCGGCTTGACGGCGGAACGGACTCTCTGGCCGCATATTTTAAATTGCCTTTATGACTCCCTGCCGCAGGCAGGCGAAGGGAAGGCGGCGACAACCGGTCCGGCCAAATCGACGGCCAGCGGCTCAACATCTAAAGTTACCCGGATCATGATCCAGGCGATTGACAGTCGCTATTCCGCCAGCCTGTCGTTTCATCGACACAAACACAGTTCCAGTGCGACACCGGCACCGCAACCTTTTGCCCAGGGCCAGCCGCCACCCAGTCACCTAGGTGTGGGCGGTCCGGGTTTTGCGGTGACCATCACGGGTTACACCTCGGTGCCGCACGCCGATTTGTATTCTGTGCTGCAGAATTACCGCGACCGTTTGCGCAATATAGCGCCGGAGAATGGTAAATTGCCATTTTACATCGTCATTCCCCGCAATGATTTGTCTTATGGCGAAATCGGTCATATTGGTTCGAGTTCGACCGTCGGCTTTGTCCCGTGGGGTAGCCAGATGGGGCCATTCGCCAATGTATTTATGGGCAAATTCATGCCGCCACACGCAAAAAAGAAGAAGCGCCGGCGGAATAATTTCCAGAATAATTTTGGCCAGACGAATAATTTTGGCCCCCCCCAGGGGTTTGTTCCGCCCATTGGGCCGAACTTTAACGGCCAGCCCGGGTTTAACGGTGGCGGGGGAGGGTTTGGCCGGGCGTTTAACGGTGGTGAATCCAATGGTACCAGATCGTTGGGTATGATAAACCCCGATAATAAAAAATCACTTGATGGAGCTTGGGCGTTCCAACTCAAAATTCTTATTTTTCTCAAACGGTGATGATAAATGGCGGCCGGTTTGTACAACGGTGAATCACATACGGGCGCGTCGAATAAGCGCGGTGAGAAAACTAATCGTCTAGGATGGCGATCACGGAGACCGAAATGAATTTCATCAAGTCCAACGTCATTCCGATTGTCTGTGCGCTTGTTGTGCTGCTGGCGATTGTGGCGCTGTTTTACCCCATCGGGAAGAATGAAAAGCATCTGAAAAAGAAAATGCGCGAGGCACTCTCCAAAGTGACGACCGCTGAAAGCCTTAGCTCCAACACCGTGCACATACCGGGAGAACCGGTATTCAACGGGCCTATCGTTCCGGCCGTCATCAAGGCGAAGAGATCGGTTCAGGAGTATCTCGCATCGCAGGTTCGGGAAATTAAACGGCTCTATGCGGTTCTCAACGCCCGTGGCCGGGTTGTATTTGCAACGCAAAAAGAGATTGTTCCCCTGTTAGGCGACCATCGGCTCGGGAGCCACATCCTGCCCCACATTCCCCGCAATTTGGTCATCCGGGGCGATTTTCGCCGCGCTTATCTGGGTTTATTTGCTGTGCGCGGCAAAAATACGTATTCATGGCTGACACAGCTTGATGCGGCCTCCCCGCCTACAACGAAGTTGATCGATCGAGAAGTGCGAAAACGCCTTCGCGCAATAGAAGCCTCGTTGCCTGAGAGCAGTAATACAGGCAACAACGGCAGCAACAATGGAGTGCCAAGCCGGCAGCGGCGGTCGCTGATCAAGCAGATTACGCAGAAACTGGTATATGACACCGCCTTGCACTGCCGCATTTATGCCAGTCCGTCATCCTTCCAGATTCGCAGCGGACTTGAAAGCGGCCAGCCACTTCCCCATTCAAAGCTTGTATATCAAGGTGTGGTGGATTCCTGGTTGCAGCAGGATGTTGTCAACGCCATCAATGAATTGAATGGTGCCAGTACCGATGTGGCACACTCGCCAGTTAAACGCCTCATTCACATCTCGATTGGTGCCGATGCGGCGGCCTCGGCAGGTAGTTCCGGCGGACGTGGGCAATCAGGTGGAGCGGGTCCCCTGTTTTTGACCGCCAATGCATCTTCCGGCTCCACGTCGGTAAGCCCGGCCTTCGGGACGCCGGCAGGTATGCCCAACGCGCCGCCCGGCGAACCCAACTTCCAGCCGTCGCAGATGAATGGGTACATACCGCCGAACGTCTCAGGAACATCATCTGGTAAGGGCGCAGGGGCTGAGACGCCCGTCACCCACCTGACGAGCAACAAAAAGTTTCAGGTTACGATGATGAGCGTGAGTGTGGACATTGTGCCATCCGAACTCAATGCCTTTATTGACGCCCTGTATCGACAGAACATTGGCTACACGGTTTTGAATGTCAGCCTGCGATCAGTTGATCCAATCAATGCGTTGACACGCGGCTATGTATTTGGCAAGACACCGGTGGTGCGGGCGGATATTCTGCTGCAGGTGATCTTCCTGACGTCGTGGAATAAAAAAATAATGCCCCGCCATTATCTGCGGGAGCTTGGTCTGGCGTCGGCGAAACACAATTGATGGTGCCCGATGAGCTGCGGTGGTTAAAGGACATGCAGACATGAAAAATAAAGCGATGGAATTTGCCGAACGACACGTCGAAAAGGCAGTATTGGCTGCCGGTATTCTTTTCGTCGGCTGGATCGCCTATCACAATTTTGTGGGCAGCCCCAATTCAGTCCACGTGAGCAACGGTAGCGGCCCCAGGGTGGCCCCTTCGCGCGTGGGATCAAAAATCACCCAGGCGGTTGATAATCTGTGGCGTCAAATCCGGCAGGCGGAGAAAGTACAATTCAACCATATCCACCGCACGAATTATGTTGCGCGTTTGCAGGTTTCTCAGCAGAATCCGCTCCCGAGTGTAATGATCGCCATGTCATCATCGCGTTTTGCGCCCTACAACAGGGGCATAGAAGAGACTGGAATATCGCAAATTAAGGGCTTGGTCTTCCGAGCTCCTAAGGTACCGGTGCTCGCTGCACCCACCGCGGCGCAGGCTAGGGGCGTAGCCGAATTGACCTCCACAAAAACCAAGGACGTCGTGTGGGTTAAACTTTCCAGCACCTTTCCTACCAAGAAGTGGCTTGAATCAATGGCCAGTCGGGTTGGCCTGAAGGCAAATGAAGAGCCGCTGCCCGCTGCATATCGTCAGACCATCTTTTACCGGGTACAAGTGCGACGGCAGTCGCTGCAACCCGATGGCGAATGGGGACCATGGAAAATGGTCAAAGGTACCTATCTTCAGGCTTTGCCCACGGTGCACATGTCATCGCTTAGGTCCAATGGCCGCATAGCAGCGCGGTCAGCTATCAATGCAGCGCAGCAGGAAATTACCGATCCTGCCTTTTACACCATTGAACAGATTCGGCAGCGCATTATAAAACCGACGCACCACCGAAATGTCCCGCGCCCCATCTTTCGGCAGCCCAATGGCGGAGGTGGCGGCGGCCCGCCTAGTTTTATTCCGCCCAATATGCCGTTCACAGGTGGTGGCGGGGGCGGGGGTGGCTTTGGCCCGCCCAATGTTCGTCAACTGATGCGGGCCCAGCAACGCGCCATGCGTCAACAGCAAATGCAGGCGCAAGCTGCCGAGCAACGGGCGCTGGCCGCCCAACAAGCGCAGCAGGCCCAACAGGCGGGTGGCAATGGCCCGCCAGCGTTTCCGCAATTAAACGGCATGCAACCCTACGGTACGGGAACGCAGACTGCACCGGCCGCCAATGCCGACGTACCGCTGCGTTTTTACGATGCCAGCGTGACACCGGGTAAAACCTATCGCTACGAAATGCGCGTCGAGATGGTCAACCCGGTTTACAAGGTTGGCTTTCATGTAACCGAACCGTCCATCATTGATCGCCCGTGGCTGGTGAGCGATTGGAGCGATCCGTCCAAACGCGTACAGGTGAACGCAAACCTCTACTTCTATTTGATCAGCGGTCAAATAATTAAT
>JAKAYZ010000036.1 GCA_021816165.1 Planctomycetota bacterium
TGGCCGCGTTGTGCCGACAGCAGACGCTGCAGCAGCTTGAGTAGCAGCCAATCCAACCACCCGGATAATGGCAACAGGCTTTGCCGGGCGGAAAGTATCCGGAGCTGCCTGGAATGCCGCGCGGAAATGGATGCCAGGATGCGATACGTACTTAAGTAATCGCGATAATCAAATGTCCCCGGGTTCACCGCCCTTGGCGGGTGACTGATCCAGCCCGTAATTTGCACTTGCTGGTTGTTCCGCAGCCCCGGCAGAAACCCGGGTATCCGCACCATCACATCCCCCGTCACGCGGTGCCATCGTCCATGGGCCTGTGCGGCCAGCAGCCTGCCGATGAATGTAGTCGATGGCCCGCTGGCGCTGTACATCGCCCGTGGCCCCACCGGTTGGCTGAACTTCGGGGCACTGATGACCAGCATGTGGGCGGTGATCATCGATTGGCCATGTGGCGGCAGATACAGGGCAATATCCCGGCTGGAAACCTGTTGCTGGTTCACCTGCCATACACCCACCCCGCCCATCCCAATCGCCACCGCCAGCAGGACAGTACGCAAAGCATGGATACCCCGGCGGTGTACGGGCATTGCGCCCACCCAACCCAGCCAGAAAGCTGCCGCCACACCCAGCGACACCCGGGCCGACCATGGGGCCACCATGCCCAGGCATATCCCAACAATAAACATGAAGGCGGCGGCAACCAGTGGCTGCGGCCGGCGGATCGGCGGTGCAATATCTTGGCGGCCTTCAGAAATCGTCAGTCCTCAAAAGTGCGGCCCGCAACCAGCGACCGGATTCAATACCATCTCAAGTCCGGTCAAAGTTACCCCATAAGCCAGCCGCGTCAAGACCAGATGCCGGCAATATTCCACGGAAGCGGGACGGCGGCTCCGTGAATGGACAGGTTCTATGCTTGCGGGAAGTGTGAAGTTATTGTTGCCCGTTCCCTTATCCCATGGCTGGAAAACATGGTCTTGTGCGGGTGGGTATGTCTATCATGTGCTGAATTGCTCGGCGTGAACGCGGCACCGACGAGGCCGGTTGATTTGCTCAAAATACTCAGAGTCTCTGATGGGGCGGCCGCAGTTCTGGCAGGTTTTCATGGTGCTTCATGCTTCCATGGCACCGCGGCCGTAGGTTCCGGCAACGGCATCAGCCGGCTGGCAGATGGATCTGCGGCTTTTCAATAGCGGCCACGAATTCTTCCGCCGGAACGGGGCGGCCGAAATAGTAGCCTTGGAAAAGCTGACAGCCACGGGATTTGAGAAAGTCCACATGTCCAACCGTTTCCACGCCCTCCGCCACAACGTCAAGTTTTCGCTGTCGGGCTACGGCTAAAATTGCTTCCACCAGGGCGGCGTCATTCGGGTTGGTGGGCGCATCTTTAACAAAGGACCGGTCGATCTTAAGTTCAGCAATCGGCAATTTTTGCAGATAGGAAAGCGACGAATAGCCGGTGCCAAAATCATCCAAAGATAAACGCATCCCCAAACTTTTCAGCTGATTCATCGTGGCCACTGCATGGCTGAGATTGTCAAAAAACACCGCTTCCGTCACTTCCATGGCCACTTGGTGCGGCTCGATGCCCACCTCCTGAATGATCGCTGCCATGCGTGCGGGAAAATCAGCCGTGCGGAATTGCCGTGGACTGGCATTAACAGCAATACGCAGTGGATCGCACCGGCTCTCCAACCGCTTCACGGTCTGGCAGGCCTGTCGGAAAATCCATTCTCCAAGGGTAACAATCAAACCAGTTTCTTCCGCCACGGGGATAAAATCCAATGGCGGCACCAGACCTCGGGTTGGGTGTTGCCACCGAATAAGGGCCTCCGCCCCAACGATGCTGCCGTTCTCACGGACTTGTGGTTGCAGAAACATGCGCAATTCCCCCGCTTCCACAGCGCTGCGCAAATCACGTTCCATCTTCACCCGGCGCTGCACGTGCTCCTGCATGGCCGGTTCAAAGTAGGAAATCGTGTTTTTGCCCGCGGCCTTGGCCCGGTAGACGGCGGTATCCGCCTTTTGCAAAACATCCGTGGGCGATTCCTTGCCGGTCGGAAATACCACCGCACCGATGCTCGTGGTGATATGATGTTTGATGGGGCCAAGCGTAAGCGGTGCTCGAATCGCCTTGCTGATGCGTTCCACAATGACCCGCCCGAGCTGTGCCGTCGTAGCCGCGTCCGCCGACAGGTTGGTCAGCAGAACGGCAAATTCATCTCCACCCAGCCGGGCTGCGGTATCGCCTTGGCGCAGGCAACTTTGCAGCCGCACCGCAATCTCTCGTAGAAGAAGGTCTCCGGTTTCCGGACCTTCCGCATCGTTCAGGTGTTTAAAATTGTCCAGATCCAGTACCGCTACCACTCCGTGAGCTTTATTTCGGATGGACAGCCCCAAGTTGTTGGCCAGTCGATCCAAAAACAAGCGGCGATTGGGCAAGTCGGTAAGGGAGTCAAAATAGGCCAGACGCTCCACATGAGCTTCGGCGGCTTTGCGATCGGTGATGTCTTTCTGGGTTCCGATGTAGTGGGTAATTACTCCGGCTGCGTCGAAGACCGGGGCAATGGTGATCTCGTTCCAAAATGCGCGCCCATCCTTGCGGTAGTTGCGCAATACCACCTCGCAGGGCTTGCCCGCTTTAAGGGCTAGGCGCACAGCCTCTAATCCCGGCTGGTTGCGATCATCATTTTGTAAAAAGCGGCAATTGCGGCCATGGATCTCATCACGCGTGTAGCCGGTCATTTGCAGAAAAGCCGGATTGGCATAAATCAGTGGCATATCCGGATGACGACCATCCGCAATGGTCAGGCCGGTCGCGGAGGCTTCCATCGCCCGCCGGGCCAGCCACAACGATTCTTCCGCCCGCTTTTGCTCCGTGAGATCATGCACCAGAACCAGACATAATCGCAGTCCGTTGACCAGCGTCACGGTATTGGAAGATTCCACATCGACAATCTCACCAGAGGCCAGCCGATGCTGAAAATGAAAGAGTCCGCCTCCAGTTTGTATCAGGTGGGAGAGAAATTTAGCCATATTTTCTGGCGGCATGGTGTTGATTTGAACCATGGTCATAGACCGTAGCTCTTCGACAGGCCACCCATAAAATGCTGCCGCGGCCGCGTTAGCCATCACAATTTGGCCATCGGCAAGGTCTACCACCAGCGCCACTGTCGGACTGGAATCCAAGAACTGGCGAAAAATATCGTTGCTGATTGGGAGTCTTTGCATCGACCTGCCTTTCTCCGGACACCCAACTACCGGCGGCCTGTCCTAACCGTCCCAGCCTGGTTGGAACATACCGGCGCCAAAGGGCTAACGCCTACGCCAGCTTCCCTGCCGAGCCGATTGGCTCGCCCAATCCAATCATCCCTGCCCCTCGTGCATCTCCTAACGCCTATAAGATTATATCAGCGAAATTTCACATCGTAATAATTAAAAGATACAAAAATAAAATATTTTTTTAAAGTCCCTCCATTGACGCTGGGGAATATCCGCGGATAGAATCAGCTTTCGTCGGCTGCATCATCGCCTGGCTCGCAGCCATCAGGGACAAACCGGTCAACGGCGAGGATCAGCATAATGGCGGAAAAAACACGAGTGGTGAACCTGGGCCTGGTAGGCTACCAGTTCATGGGCAAAGCCCATAGCAATGCCTGGCTTCAGGTGCCGCACTTTTTCGATCCACCGCTGCATCCCGTCATGCACACCCTCTGTGGCCGTAATCAGGCTAAAACCATGCAGACCGCCGAGCGTTGGGGGTGGAAAAATGTGGCCACCGATTACCGCCGCGTTGTTTCCAATCCGGAGATAAACCTGGTGGACATCACGGTCCCCAATAACGCCCATGCCGAAGTGGCCTTGGCCGCCATCGCCGCCGGCAAAGCCGTTTGCTGCGAAAAGCCATTGGCCCGCACACTTCCGGAAGCCAGACAAATGGCCGCCGCGGCCAAAAAAGCCGGAGTGCCTAACTTTGTGTGGTTTAATTATCGCCGGGTTCCAGCCTTGGCCTTTGCCCGCCAGTTGATCACCGAAGGCCGCATCGGCAAGGTCTTTCATGTACGTGCGGTTTATCTGCAGGATTGGATCAGGAATCCCAATATCCCTTTGGTATGGCGGCTTTCCGCAGCCGTCGCCGGATCTGGCTCCCATGGAGACTTAGGCGCCCATAGCATTGATATGGCCCGGTTCCTGCTCGGTGATGAATTTCAGGAAGTCTGTGGCCTGTCCCATACTTTTATCAAGGAACGGCCCATTGGCGAAATGGTCGAAGGGCTTACCGCACAGGTGCGCCGCGGCGAAAAAGTCAAAAAGGGCAAGGTCACCGTGGATGATGCCGTGCTTTTTCTTGCCCGTTTCAAAAGCGGGGCCATCGGCACCTTTGAAGCTACCCGTTTCGCCACCGGCCACCACAATGGCAACAGCATCGAAATCAATGGGGACAAAGGGGCCATCCGGTTTCACTTTGAAGATTTCAGTTACCTGGACTTTTTTGATGATACACTCCCGCCCCGGGAAAAAGGCTGGCGACGCATCAGCGTTTCCGCCGGGCAGGATCCTTACAGCGGCAAATACTGGCCGGCCGGCCATGTCATTGGTTATGAGCATACCTTCATCAACACCGCCAACGACATACTCGAAAATCTCGCGGCACCGCGCCGGGCCTTTCACGCCAATTTTGAAGATGGCCTGCGCTGCCAGGAGGTGTTGGAAGCAGTCATGATAAGCCACCAGCATCGCCAATGGATACGCATTGCCGATGTGGCATAGAAGCATAAAAGATGGTTAAAAAATCCGGTTCGGTGCCCACAGCAGTTGACGTCCCTGAAAATACGCCGCTCGAAAACGAGCCACAGGAAAACCTCCCGTTAAGCCTCCGTTTTGCCGGCTCGCCCGTGTTCCCGTTTGGAATGCTTTCCGCCGTCGGGCTGCCGCCCGGAGTTTCCTGGGCCAATCGCTTCTCTTTGCTCAATGCCGTCTCCTGGTCGCTGGTGCTTGGCTCTCCGCTGATCCTTTATGCCAAAAGTATCGGTTGTGGAGATGCCATTCTCGGTCTGCTGGCCGCCATTCCGCCTCTGTTGGTGGTCTTACAGATCCCGGGCGCATATCTGCTTCCGCGATTCGGCTATCGTCGCGTAATGGTCAGTGGATGGGCCGCCAGGACCGTGTTCATTTTTGCCTTGGCTGGCTCCGTGCTCTGGCCCGGCTCCAATTTGGCCAAAGTCGCATGGTTGCTCGCTTCCATTGGGGTCTTCAGCATTTTTCGCAGCATCACCGGCGGCGCCTACATGCCCTGGGTTACCTCGCTGGTGCCGCCCGATGTACGCGGCAAATTTTTCACCCGCGACCAGCTCTTCGGGCAGGCCGGCAACGTTATCTCTCTTCTGGTGGCGGCAGCATGCCTGCTTGGCAATCCGCGACCCTGGCAATTCGCACTCGTGTTTCTCCTGGCCGGAACAGGTGGTTTCGCCAGTTTGCTGTGCCTGGTTCGCCTGCCGGAAATATCCACCCCAGAGTCTCATGCACGCAGCGGGGCCCGGGTTCGCTTGGTGGTCATGCTGCAACAACGCAGCTTCCGCCAACTAACTCTTTTTAATGTGGTCTACAGTTTGGTCTGGGGCGGCCTGGGCGTATTTACCATTGCCTTCTTACGCCAAACCGAGGGCCTTTCTCAAAGCACCATTGTCCTGCTCTCCAGCGTATCCGTGTTCGGAGGTGTCGCTTCCCTGCTTTGGAGCGGCGTTGTCATTGACCACATTGGATCCCGTCCCATTATGACCCTGTGCGTGGTCGCATCCATTTTCATTTTTCTGGGCTGGTGGGCACTGGCTGCCAAGATCATTCCCCTGAATCCGGCTTTTATCGGAATCTTGTATCTGCTCATGGGAATATCGGCCCTGAATTTCGCCGCCGCCAATAATCGCCTGCAAAGCTTTAATATCCCCCATCATGGCCGCAACCATTATTTCGCCGTCTTTGCCGTGGCCGCCAGCCTCGCCGCCGGTCTTTCCCCCTTAATCTGGGGCCTCATACTCGAAACCATCGGCAGCCATCACAGCCGCACCGGTTGGGTCGCCTGGAACCGCTACAGTATTTTCTTTGTCTGCGGCTGTCTGCTTTGTCTGCCGCTGCTGATGCTGACCCGCCGCCTTGAAGATCACTCCCGTCCACGCATCCGTCCCGCCGCCACGGAGCGGTAAGGGGCCGCGCAAAAATAAATCCGTATTTTACGGCGCAGGAGTTTTGGCCGCTGGCGAGGCGTGACGGACGCGCATACCCCGCCAGTGGGTCTGTAAGGAGCGAACAACGAAGCCGGCGGCCAAAAGAACCAGCGCCGAAAGTGTGAAAGTGTTTTTGCCCGGCCCCTTACCAGAACTTGTGAATGCGTTCACCCGGATAAAAGTAGGACAATATATAATCGCCGGAAAAACCCCGCTGGGCCAACGCCTGCGCACCCCATTGTGATAAGCCCACGCCGTGGCCGTAACCGTGGCCATTCACCAGCAAAATGTACGCCCCATCGTTGCGGATGTTAAAAAAACTGCTGGGCGGGGCCTTCACCCGCCGATTCGGATCCATCACCAGGGCCAGCCGGAATTCTTCCGCCCGCATCTTTCCGATATGTCCATGCACGTCAATAAGTGTGATGATCTCCGGACGGTTGGTCACGCGATTGTACTTGGTGATTTCCACATCCGAAATCGGACCCAAATCCGCCAGATAAGGCAGCTTATTGCGCTGCCCCCACCAATTCACAGCCTGTTGCACAAACGCCTTGGAAATACGCATCGTCGGCCATGAAAACAAGCTGCATTGATCATCCAGATCCCCGGTCTCACGCGCACCCAGCTCCGGCAGTGGCTGGTCCCCCCAGGCGTCTGCAGCGCTTTGAATCGCACCTCCGTTGCACGCTGAATAGTACGCGCAAAAAATTCCCGTCGTCCCATCCTTGTATGCCGTCATCACCTCGCCCCAGGTGGCCCGCACCGCATTCCAGGCCCGCGGCGTTTCCGCGCTGCGCCCGCCGTACATCTGCGAATTCTGATTGCCCGTCACATCCCACGCGTGCGTTTTACCAAATGTTTCCATCTGATACAGGGCGTACGTGCGGGCTGCAATGGCTTGGGCATCATACGTGGCGGGCAGCCAGTTGCCGTACAGCTCCCGCGAAAGCACACCAGCCAGATAATCCTCGATCGGCAACACATTCAGTGCAATGTAATGGCCATCCGGCAAATGCACTATTTCAATGCGCCCCCGGTAAAGCGCAGGGTTAATCCAGGGCCGCGCCACGCTTTCGCTCGTAATTTTCACGCGAATCCACGGCTCGGCCATCTGCCACGGTACCGCAATCACCGCCGGATACGCCGGCCCCAGCAACAGCGGCTTTGGCAAAATCGCCGGAACCGCCGGATAACCGCCCACCGCCACCACCGGGGAAGGTGCCTGCCACGGTGTCCCCATCGGTGCCGATGGTGGGGCTGGCAAAGCCGCGGTCCCCATACCCGTGCTCTGGCACGCCGCCAATACCAACAGCAGTCCAGCCGCTGCAAGTATCATCGATACTTGTCGAAACTTTCTCACGTGGATCATCCTTGATCCTTTCAAAAAATGGTTGCTCCAGCCGAGCCTCGGCCCGGTCCGGTATTTTTTACGTTACTTGTCGCAAAGTCAGGCCCACTTCCGCCAGTCGCTGCTTGATCTCATTAAGACTGGTTTCTCCAAAGTTGGATAACCCCAGCATTTCCGCCTCTGTGCGGCTCGCCAGATCACCAACCGTGGTAATGTTCAATCGTTCCAGCGCCCTCGCCGCCCGCACCGAAAGTGCCAAATCCTCCACCGCCTGATTCAACACCGACTCCGGCACATTCGGCGCCGCCGCCCGCACCAGTTCCAGCCGTCGGGCATGGGCCAGGTCTTCAGAAGCCTGCCCTAAGCGCAAGCCCTTCCGGGCCAGCATCACCTTAATTTCTTCCAGACTCGTCTCGCCGAAATTTTTATAGCTTAAAAGGTTTTCTTCTGATGTCTTAAGCAAATCCCCCAGCGTCCGGATATTCATCTTGCGCAGGCAGTTTCTGGCCCGCACCGAAAGTTCAAAATCCGTCACCGGCGTGTCCAGCAGTATATTGCGGTTAAGAAACCGCTTCTCCGGATCATCCTGAATCACCATATCCGTCGAGCCATCAATGTGCTGGTAATAAATACGCCCACGCGGATGGTTCGGCTCCGAGGTCAACAGCCGGTGCAGCAGCTCTTCCGCATCGTCATAAAAGCCGCCATCCTCATACAATACCGAAAGATTCAGCAACACACCCTCGTGCGTGGGCGTCAGGTCTGAAAGAGCCTCGTAAATCTCAATCGCCCGTTCATCTTCGCCGTGCAAATCCAGATACCACGCCAGCTTGAACGCCACCTCCTGATTTTTCGGATCCTGCCGGTAGGCTTCTTCCAGCTGGTCCAACGCGGCTTCTATATGGCCGGCCGCAGCCTGCTGCCGAAACTTTTCCAAAAGTGCCTTAACCGATGACGTTTCACCTGATGTTACCATGGCTGGACAGTCCTTTTAATGAGCATCAACGCATCGTCGGCGCGTCGTAGCGCCGGCGAGCAAGCCCCTTAACTTACACGATATTGCCACCACTGACAACCGCGTGCTTCAATGTGTCTCGGTAAGAATAAGCTCCGCCGCCTGGTTGCTCGGTACGTTTAACGCCCCCAGGGCCGTGGCCGCCGCAGTACGCACCTGCGCCGCAGCGCTCCCTTTCACCACCCGAATCAACTCGTCAATGCTGTCGGCACTCAGGTGATTGCCAACATTGCGTGCCGATGCCGCCAAGTCCAGCAGCAACGCTTCCCGCACCGCCACCGCATCTTGGCTGCCGTCCGCCAAGGCCCTTTGTGCCAGGGCCAGTTGAGCCTGCACATTACGCATCTGCCCCAAAGCCCCCGCCGCCGCCAGGGCCACCGCCGAATTAGAATCATGCAGTGCCGTCAACAGCGCCGGTAGCGCCGCATTGGCATCGTAAATACTGCCCCGGTTCTTGGCAATTCGCCCCAGCAAATGCGAAGCTTCAATCGAAAACTTCGCCGCCTGCTCCGGCCCAATCGTCGTCAGGTGCAGCCGATCCTTAATCTGCTGCAGCGCTGCGTCAATCTCCCCGCTCTCGGCCGTGTTGGCAATTTCTCCCACCGTCGCCTGATTCACATATTCCGCCTTCAGCTTCGGAACATCGTACACCGGGCCGGTTACCAGCACCGGTGCGTATTGC
>JAKAYZ010000037.1 GCA_021816165.1 Planctomycetota bacterium
CGGAAAAACGCACGGTGCCGGCCCGGTTTCGCAGGTAGGCCCGGAGCCGGAAGCAGCCGGCCTTGAAGAGCAGGGGCTTGGTTGGAAAAGTAGCTTTGGGACAGGCAAGGGCGGCGATACCATCGGCGGCGGCCCCGAAGTTACGTGGACCACCACACCCACGCAATGGAGCAACAACTTTTTTCAGAATCTTTTCGGCTATGAATGGGAACTTACCCGCAGCCCGGCTGGTGCGCAACAATGGACGGCCAAGAACGGCGCCGGTGCCGGGACCATTCCGGATGCCCATGACCGATCTCGACACCATGCGCCGGCCATGTTGACGACGGATCTTGCCCTCCGGTTTGACCCCGTTTATAACAAAATTTCCCGGCGATTCTACGAACATCCCGATCAGTTTGCCGATGCGTTTGCCCGGGCGTGGTTCAAACTCACGCACCGTGACATGGGGCCGCGAGCCCGTTACCTGGGGCCTCTGGTCCCTAAGGAAGACTTCGTCTGGCAGGATCCGGTTCCCCCGGTAAACCACCCCCTGATGAATACCCAGGATATTGCGGCACTCAAAGCCAAAATTCTCTCGACGGGCCTGTCCATCCCACAATTGGTTTCCACCGCATGGGCCTCCGCCTCGACCTTCCGCGGCTCGGACAAGCGGGGCGGAGCCAACGGTGCACGCATACGGCTGGCCCCACAGAAACAATGGGCCGCGAATCAGCCCGACCGGCTGGCAAGTGTGCTCCAAGCTCTCGAGGCTATTCAGCGCGATTTCAACGGCCACCAGCCCGACGGCAAGAGAGTATCCCTGGCCGACCTGATTGTGTTAGGCGGCTGCGCCGGCATTGAACTGGCGGCAAAAAAGGCCGGCCATAGCGTGACGGTCCCCTTTACCGCGGGCCGGACCGATGCCTCGCAGGAACAGACCGATGCCGCTTCCTTTGCCGTGCTGGAACCAGTTGCGGATGGCTTCCGCAATTATGTCAAGGAGCCATACGGTGGAATGGCCGAGGTGATGCTGGTGGATAAAGCGCAGCTTTTAACGCTCACGCCGCCGGAAATGACGGTCCTCATCGGTGGCATGCGGGTACTCAACACCAATGTCGGTGCGACGCAGCATGGCGTTTTCACGACCCGTCCGGAAACACTTACGAATGATTTTTTTGCAAACCTTTTGAGCATGGGCACGCAATGGAAGCCTTTGACCGAAGCTGGGGATCTGTTTGCAGGGCAAGACCGCAAGACTGGTGAACGCAAATGGACCGCTACACGCGTTGACCTGGTTCTTGGTTCAAATGCTCAGCTCCGGGCCTTGGCCGAGGTGTATGCCGGGGCCGACGCTCAAGGAAAGTTCGTGCAGGACTTTGTCTTGGCTTGGAACAAGGTTATGAATCTGGATCGCTTCGACCTTGTGTAATCGCACCGGCCTTTACTCCAACTGCTGCCCAAACAGGCGCCGGGCGTTGGCGGTGGTGACGGCTTGGAGGTGGGCGGGCGTGGCGCTGCGCTCTGCGGCCAGACGCGCGGCCACATGCACCACCAAAGCCGGTTCGTTGATTTTGATTTTGCGGACTGGCTCCGGACTTAAATAGGGGCAATCCGTTTCGACCAGCAGCCGGTCATCCGGGATCAACTTGGCAACGGCCCGGACTTCCTGCGCATTTTTATACGTGACAATACCAGTGATGCCCAGATAGGCGCCTTGGGCGAGCCACCGGGCCGCTTCTTCCGATGTTCCGGTGAAACAGTGAACCACGTGCGGAACATCCGTGAAGTCGGCCATGATGTTCAGGGCGTCGGCGTGGGCATCGCGTACGTGTAAAATGGCCGGCAGTTTTAATTTTCGGGCCAGTTCCAACTGCTGGATAAACACCGGACGCTGAACCGCTGGGTCCGCAGATCGGCCATGATAATCCAGCCCGCATTCACCCACGGCCAGCAATCGCGGTTGTTGGGCAAAAAAAGGCCGCATCTCGTCGATGAAACCCGGTGTTATCTCTCCCGCCAGATGTGGATGCACGGCAATGGCCCCGTAAACCTCAGGGTAACTCTGGACCGCCTGCAGCACCCTTCGGTGATCTTCCGGCCCGGTGCCAATGGTTATCATACGCTGGACACCAGCGGCAACAGCCCGGTGCACCACCGCGGCTTGATCCGCCAGGAGAGCCTGATCGGTTAGATGGCAGTGCGTGTCGATGAGCATGGTGGGAACTTATACATCCAGATTTTTTACTTCCAGGGCGTGCTGTTCGATGAACGCCCGGCGACGTTCCACGTTTTCTCCCATGAGCGTGCTGAACATGGCCTCCGCATTGCTGGCTCCTTCCAGGGTTACACGCAGCAGCGTACGGCGGCTGGGATCCATGGTGGTTATCCAGAGTTCTTCCGCGTTCATTTCGCCCAAACCTTTGAAGCGTTTGATTTCAATTCCCTGTTTGGCTATGTCATGAACAGCGGCAACGATGTCTCCAACACCCGCAATTTCCCGGCGATATTCGGCTCCGTTTTCAATCAGGTATCGCGTCATTTTACGTTCGCCGCTGTCGGTCTCTTCCAGGCGCAGGAAATAATCTGCCATGGGCAGGTCGGCGGCCTTGAGCCGTTCAAAGAGTTTTTCGAGTTCCTTGTTCTCGTGCAGCTCTTCGTTTTTTTCCAGGCGCTTGGCGGCGCGTTTTTTGGCCTCGATGGCTTCGGCGGTAGCGGCCCGGGTTTTGGCATCAGTATGGCCGTTGCCAGTGCCATTGGTGGGGGAATCGGCAGGTTCAACTGACCTGGCGGCGGCTTCAAGCTCGACCACGCCGTGCTTTTCGGAAAATGCCTCATATTCGTCCATGGTCCAGAAGAAATACTCTTTGGAATCCAGAATCACGCGGTACAGCGGCAGCGTGCCACGCTCCTTTCGCAAATCCAGCAGTTTGGCAAACGGTATGCCACGGCGCTCGGCCACCTGGGCCAGGTCCTGCACCTGTTCCAAAGTTTGGATGAGCTTGCGTAGATCGCTGCCTTTTAACCGCGAACTTTCCTGTCCCTTTTTATCGCGGATCACCAGGCTGGTGCCATCGAGACCCAGATCCAGCAGTGTTTTTCGCATGGCGGCTTCATTGCGCACGTATTCCACGTGCTTTTTACGCGTTACCTGATACAACGGCGGCTGGGCGATATACACCCGGCCATCGCGCACCAGTTGGTTCATCTGGCGGAAGAAAAAGGTCAGCAGCAGCGTGCGAATGTGCGAACCATCCACATCGGCATCGGTCATAATGACCAGTTTGCCGTAGCGAAGTTTGGTCATATCCATATCCGCAGCTCCGATGCCGCAGGACAAGGCCTGCACAATGGTGCGGATTTCCTCGTGGCTGAGCATTTTGTCCACGCGGGCTTTTTCGACGTTAAGAATTTTACCCTTGATCGGCAAAATAGCCTGAAATACACGGTCCCGGCCAGCCTTGGCCGTGCCGCCGGCGGATTGCCCTTCCACAATGTAAAGTTCAGTGGATTCCATGTCGCGGCTGGAACAATCGGAAAGTTTGCCGGGCAGGCCGCCGCTGCTTAGCGCCCCTTTGCGGGTCAGTTCGCGGGCTTTGCGGGCGGCTTCCCGGGCTTGCCGGGCGAGCATGCCCTTCTGGATGATGCGTTTGGCATCGCCGGGGTGTTCTTCCAGCCAGGTGGCCAGCGCCTCATTGACGGCACTGGAAACAAAGCCCTCCACTTCGCCATTGCCGAGTTTATCTTTGGTCTGCCCTTCAAACTGCGGGTTGGGCACTTTAACGCTGATGATGGAGGAAAGGCCTTCGCGCAGATCGTCGCCGCTGGGCAGTTCTTTCTCGTCTTTGACCACGTTGTTGGTCTTGGCATAAAAATTAAGGCAGCGGGTCAGGGCGGTTTTAAAACCAGACAGGTGCGTACCACCGCCGGGGGTATTGATGTTGTTGGCAAAGCTGTGCAGGCTTTCGGCATAGCCATCGTTGTATTGCATGGCCACCTGCACGGAAAGTGGATTATCCTTGCCGGGTTCCTGCTTTTCCAGGTAAATCACCTGGTTATGCACCACTTCCTTGCCTTCGTTGAGTTGTTTGACGAATTGGATGATGCCTTTGGTATATTTGAATTCGTCTTTTTTGCCGGTGCGCTGGTCTTCCAGATAAAAGGCCAGGCTTTCGTTGAGGTAGGCCAATTCCCGGCAGCGGGCCACAATGCGATCGTAGTCAAAGTCCAACTCGGCGAAGATTTGCGGATCCGGCTTGAAAGTGACTTTGGTGCCGGTTTTGGCCCGTTTACCAATGGTTTTGAGTTCCGCAGATTTAACGCCGCGTTCAAAGGCCATGGAATAGACTTTGCCATCGCGGGCCACTTCCACCTCGGTCCATTCGGAAAGGGCATTCACCACCGATGCGCCCACGCCGTGCAAACCGCCGGAAACTTTGTAGCCGCCGCCGCCGAATTTGCCCCCCGCGTGCAAATCGCACATCACCACTTCCAGCGTGGATTTTTTTTCCGTAGGGTGAAGACCCACGGGAATGCCCCGGCCATCATCGGCCACGCAAACCGAACCATCAGCCTGAATGGTCACCCATATATTCTGGCAATAACCGGCCATGGCTTCATCCACGGAATTATTGACAATTTCCCACACCAGGTGGTGCAAACCACGCTGGGTGGTATCACCAATGTACATACCGGGGCGCTTGCGGACGGGGTCCAGCCCCTTGAGGGCCTGAATGGCCGATTCATCATACGCTTCCATGACCACATTACCGGGCTGATCCATAGCCATAGTGACTCCTGAACACTGAGAAAGTTGACCCCGGCAAGCAGATGGGATCCAGCAGTTCTGGTCTTTTTTGCCGATTGCCGACTGTCTCGGATGGGGACATTTACCCTTCCCAAACCATGTCTGAAGTATAAGCCATGGGGTGCAAAATCACAAGCAAAGGCCGGTCAAAAATGGGGTAAAACGCCGATTCTGCAGGGCCATTGGGGGACAGCAGTGGGCCAAGCCGATGCCACCGGCCGGACCAGATCGGTGCGAAGGCAACTTTTGCTTCGGGCCGGGCTTTTGCGGCGGAAATCGGTCCCGCCGTCCCGGTAGACCACAGCCCGCTGCTTTGCCTTGGGACCACACTGCCGGTATCGTGGTAACTGGTTTCGGTGGCATCATACAAAGGATTTTCCCATGGCCGGCACTGGCAACGATACTCCCTTTAAGATCGAAGTCTCTTCGCGCATCAAGCGCTTGCCTCCTTATTTGTTCGCCAGCATCAACGCGCTCAAGGCGCAAAAGCGACGGGCAGGGTCGGACGTGATCGATTTAGGCATGGGCAACCCCATTGATGCCTCGCCCGAATTCGTGATCGACAAACTCGCCGAAGCCGCACGCGATTCCCACAACCACCGGTATTCGTCCAGCATCGGCATTTTTAACCTGCGGCGCGAAGTTGCCCTGAAATATAAACGCCGCTATGGGGTGGAATTAGATCCGGAAACGCAGGTGGTGGCCACCATCGGCAGCAAAGAGGGGTTTTCCCACCTGATGCTGGCCTTGTTGGGTGCCGGCGATACAGTGGTGGTTGGCGACCCGGCTTATCCCATTCACGTGTATGCCGTGGCACTGGCCGGAGGTAATGTCATCAGCGTTCCGTTGGGCAATGACGATGCGTTTCTGGAGCGCATTGAACACGTGCTGCGAAACCTTTTCCCGCGACCCAAGCTGATGATTCTCAATTATCCGCACAACCCATCGGCGATGACCGTGGAGCCTGAATTTTATCAGAATGCCGTGGCCCTGGCGCGCCGGTACAATGTGCTGATCATCAGCGATTTTGCCTATGGTGAAACATGTTTTGATGGTTATCGTGCCCCCTCCTTTCTGGCCACGCCCGGGGCCGTCGATGTGGGGGTCGAATTTTCGACGATGAGCAAACCGTACAACATGGCCGGCTGGCGCGTGGGCTTCTGCTGCGGCAACCCGGAGATCGTGCGGGCGTTGTCGACCATCAAGGGTTATTACGATTATGGGCACTTTGCCCCCATTCAAATCGCCAGCATTCTGGCTTTGCGCCGCGGGGATGATTTTGTCGCGCACCAGGCCGCCATCTACCAAAAGCGCCGGAATGTGCTGGTCGCGGGCCTGCGCAAAATCGGCTGGGATGTTGCCGCGCCGCGGGCCAGCATGTTTGTATGGGCCAGGGTGTCTGACCAGCATCTGGCCGGGCAGGGCACCATTGATTTTTCCTACCGTCTCCTGCAAGAGGCGGATGTGGCGGTGGCCCCCGGCCGCGGTTTTGGTGAAAACGGCGAAGGCTTTGTTCGTATCGCCCTGGTGGAAAATGAAATGCGCATCAAACAGGCCCTGCGTCAGATCGATGCGGCACTCAATGGCCGCAAAAAAAAGCAGCGACCCAGCAAGCTTGTCCAACGCCCCTCGGCCCGCCAATCCACCCCGGACGCCAGCCCATCCGACGCCGGGCGGTCCTCGGTTATTGGCGGTTAAAGCACCGCCCTGTTGCCCCCGCGGGTTGGCCCGAAGACAGGCTGCGCCGTGTCGGCGTGCTCGCAGCAGGGTGCGGCTGCCATTATAATTGGCGGGCATGAAGACCACGCTTGCCATCAACCCGAGTCACGCCGAACATTCCCAGCCGGTTTTGATCGTCAATGGTACGGTGCTTGACCCTGCCGGCAATTTTCAGGGACCGGCGGACGTGTTGCTGGTGGAAGGCAGAATTGCCGCGTGTGCCAGGGATCTTTCCGCCCAGGCTCCCAGAGCCAGGCGCATGGACGCGGCCGGATGTCTGGTCACCCCCGGCCTGATCGACATGCACGTGCATCTGCGCCAACCCGGCCAGGAACACAAGGAAACCATTGCCACCGGAGCGGCTGCAGCGGTGGCGGGCGGCTTTACCACCATCTGCTGCATGCCCAACACCACTCCAGCATTGGACAATGATACGCAGATTGAATATGTACTGACGCAGGCAAGCCGTGCCGGCCTGTGCCAGGTGTTGCCCATGGGAGCCATCACCAAGGGGCGGCAGGGAGCGGAACTGGCCGAACTTATGCTGATGCACGAGGCCGGAGCCATAGGATTTTCCGATGATGGCGTGGGTGTTGGTTCGGCGGCGGTGATGACCAAGGCCTTGCAATACATCAAAATGTTTGGCGGCCTGTTGAGTCAGCATTGTGAAGAGCCGACGCTTTCCGGTGGCTCCATGCACGCGGGGGCGGCGGCGCTGCGGCTGGGGCTGGGCGGCCTGCCCGCAGCCGCGGAAGAATTGATGATCGCCCGCGACCTGCTCCTGAATCGGTGCATTGCGGCCCGCTACCATGTGCAGCATGTAAGTACCGCCGGCGCGGTCGATCTGATCCGCCAGGCCAAACGCCGCGGTGAAACCGTTTCGGCAGAGGTCGCTCCACATCACCTCCTGCTGACTGATGACTTGTGCGGGGGGTATGACAGCAATTTCAAAATGAACCCTCCGCTGCGCAGCCGGCAGGATGTGGACGCCTGCATCGCCGGCGTTATCGACGGGACTCTTGATTGCCTGGCCACCGATCATGCCCCGCACGCCCGCGAAGAAAAGGAGCGGGAATTTGATCAGGCGCCCTTCGGTATCGTCGGTCTCGAAACGGCTCTGCCGCTTTATGCCAAGGCTCTGGTGGCCCCCGGTCATCTCACCTGGCTCCAACTCATTGATCGCATGAGCCTCCGGCCGGCCGCCGTGCTGGGCCTGAAAGACCGCGGATCGCTCGCGGTGGGATGCCGCGCCGATGTCACCGTGATTGATCCGGAGGTCGAATGGCAAATCGACCCGACCCGGTTTTATTCGCGCAGCACCAACACGCCTTTTGCCGGTTGGAAAGTGCGCGGCCAGGTCCGCTGGACCATAGTCGCCGGTCAGGTGGTGTTTGACAATTCCGGACCAACCTCCGGCCAGGCCCCCGGGAATCGGGAAGCTCGGCCATAAATGGGGCCGCAGATGTTGATCATTGATGGCTACAATTGCACGTATGCGGGTGCCGCACTGGGTGGCCGATGGGATGGCTTTTCGCTGCGGCAGTTGTGCACCCTGCTGGAAAAACAGCGCGCTGCGGCTATCGTGGTACTCGATGGACGACCCAAACCTTCCGAACCGGACGCGGATGAATTTCCCGGCATCAAGCTGGTTTATTCCGGACGCGGCATCAAGGCTGATGATGTCATCAGTAACATTCTCTCCGCGCGTACCGATCGTCGCCACATCACCGTGGTCAGCAATGACCGGGCGGTGGCCCGGGATGCCCGCCGGCAAAAGGCCCGCAGTGAATCATGTGAAAAATTTCTGCAGGCACTGCTCGTCAGGACGGCGGTAAAAAAACTCCGGCAAGGCGAATCAGAACCGCGCGAAAAGTCCGCGGGGCTGGTCCATCCTGGAGAGACCGAACACTGGCTGCGAGAGTTTGGTTTAAGTAACAAGCTCCCGGCCAAGCTTCCACCAGCCCCTGCGGTATCCGCCGCCGATCATAAAACATCAGCACAATCTTCCGGAAACACGGGGCGCGGCCAAGCGCGATCTGGCAAACGCTCCGGCCGCGGAACCAAGCCCAGACCGGTGCCGCAAGCCCAGCTGCAACGGTCCCGCGATTTGGATTTATCAACATTGGATGACCAGACCATCGCGGCGCTGCTGGGGCCGGTGCATCCTCCATAGCCCGCGGTGGCCACACGGCCTGCGCCGCTGGTCCGAGATCCCAAGCAGATTGTGCCCAAGCGTTAAACCGGCCCGTGTGAAGACAAAGACCCTCCACGTCCGCCAGGCGGCTATGGAGGGTCTTAATTTTTTCCCACGAGTAAAAAGATGCGACTGGTGGTTGCAATGCCACCACCATCAGAGCCAGAAACCGTCGGAAAATGTTAAACCAGCGATTGGGATTTCACCCCGGCCCAAGCCGGAGGGAAATTACTTGCCGCCGAGGATCGCATCCTTAGCCGCTTTGGCGACGCGGAATTTGACCACGCGCTTGGCCGGAATTTCGATCGCTTCGCCGGTGGCCGGATTGCGGCCCATTCGCTTCTTGCGGTTGACCAGAACAATCTTCCCCAGCCCGGGCACGGTGAACTTGTTCTTGGCTTCCTTGTACGCGAGTTCCGCCAGCGCATCGAGCGCGGCAGCTGCGTGCTTCTTGCTCATTTCTGAGCCGGTGGCTTTGCTGACCAGTTCGGCGAGTTTCGCCGCGGTCTGCGACTTGGTAAGGGACTTGGCCATGGAAAACTCCTTTCCTAAAAAG
>JAKAYZ010000038.1 GCA_021816165.1 Planctomycetota bacterium
TAGGCTCGCGGCACACCATGGCGGCTGGCCGGGGAATAAATGGTTAGACCGGCTCGGTCTTCACGTGGGCCTCGATATTTTTGAGGCGATCGACCGAAAGACTTTCTGATGGGTCGGCCAGATTCATGGCGCGGGCGGTGGCACTGGTAATGCCGCGACGCAGTGCTGCGGCTGGGGTGACATGGGCATATAGCCCGGCCAAAAAACCTGCCAGCAAAAAATCACCGCAGCCGACGGTTCGCCTTACAGTGATTGGCTTGTCGTAATAAGCCCAGAAGGCCCCTTCATCCCCCACCCATAGTGCACCGTTTCCGCCGCAGCTTATCACCCGATGCCGGGTGCGGGGAAAGATTTTTCTGGCCGCCATCACGACCGTTGGCGGATCAAAGTCCAAGGGTTTGCCACCGGCTTGTGCAAGTTCAGACAAATTGGGTTTGGCGACCAACAGCGGCTCGCCTGTGCAAGCCTGCAAAGCAGTTCCCGATGTGTCGATGACAAGTTGGGCGTGGATATCACCAATTTGTTTAAGCAGTGCTTTCCATGGTGCCGCACTGCCGGTGGTGATGGCGTCCGGCACGCTGCCCGCCAGTACCACCATATCGCCGGGGGATGTAACGGCTTTAAGTTCTCCAGCGAGCCGGCGCAGTTCGAGTTCGCCGATTTTGAATCCCTCCATGCGCAGGTGAGTTTCACCCTCGGCGGAGAGGATGGTAATATTTTGGCGTGTGGGTTGATCCAAACTGATGAGGCGGTAGCGAATAAACGAGCGCCCACCGGGCTTATCCGCACTCATCTGCCGCGAGAATAAGTCCGCCTCGCTTGTGCCGACAAAGCCCGTTGCGGTGTTAGGCACGCCCATGGCCGCCAGCGCCCGGCTTACGTTAATGGCTTTACCGGCCGCCGACTGTGATAGAAGCTTAACCGGCTGATGGCCGCCGATGGTCAGATGGTCAGTCTGAAGCGTAACATCAATGGCGGGGCTGAGGGATACGGTGATGATGGCCAAATGGTACTCCAGTGCGAAATCGACGGCGGCACCTGTGCAAAATAACGGCAAATGCTGTTTTGCGTCAGGCGACACTCCGCCGTCAGCCGACCGCCTGCGGGATGAGCGAGGCGTGATTCATCTCACCGCGATGGGCTATCCGGTTTTAGCCGCCCGGCGGGTATTGCTGGTCGTCGGGATCGTCGTCCACTTTAAGACGCTTACCGGCCAAAGCCCAGGCGTCAACCAGCGGCTTACTTTTGCGGCCGGATGGATAGCCGAAAATCCAGCGCCGTATTAAAAACAGTGCCAGGGCGGTAAGCAGCGTAGAGCACACGATGACAAATATAATCGCGTAGAGCAGACCGGGCGGCGTGGAGGGATGGGCCGGCGATGTGCTGGCTTTCGGAGCGGCCAGCACCAAGGCAAAAATCAGTTGGCCACCTATTACGCCCATGGGGCACCCTTTCTGGCATCGTAGGGATTGGCGGAACACCACTGATCGAAATCTTTCTGGGCGGCGGCGGCGAGATTTTCGGGCAGCATCACCTGGATGCGACAAAGTTGATCGCCGGAAGGTTTGTTGGGGTAGTGGATTCCGCGCCCCTTGATGCGTAATTTTTTATTGGTATTGACGCCCGGCGGTACTTTGACGGTGACCGGCCCGTCCAAGGTGGGTACCTCAATGCGGGCACCGTGAATGGCTTCGGTCAGGGAGACGGGCAAATCCAGAATTACATCATCACCTTCGCGTGTGAAGTAGGGATGTTTTTGAATATGCGTGATGATGTTCAAATCTCCCCGGCCGCCGTATTGGGAAGGCTGTCCGCGGCCTTTCAGCCGCACCTTTGATCCTTCATGCACGCCCGGTGGAATGGTCACCTCCAAGGTCTCGGGGCGGCGGCCACCAAGGCCGGTAAGTTGCAGCGAGAGTTTTGTGCCGCGGGCGGCCTGCTCAAAGGTGAGTGTTACATCGTGGTTGATGTCGTAGCTGGGCGGTGTGGGCACGTCGGTGGTTTGCTGACGCGGTGCTGCGCCCCGCGACCGACGGGAAAACCCGGCAAATTTTTCAAATATGTCGTTTAAGTCCACGTCGCCAAAATCCGCTGCGGTACCACCCTGCCAACCGCCGCTGGTACGAAAACCACCGGCCGAACCTGTATTGCGGTAATTACGGGGGCCGGGCTGAGGCTCGGGTGCGTCTGCGCGACCGTATCGATCAAGATTTTCCCGTTTTTTTGCGTCAGAGAGCACATCATACGCTTCCTGCACTTCCTTAAACTTGGCTCCGGCCGAGGCATCGGTTTTATTGGCGTCCGGATGGTACTTGCGCACCAGTTTACGATACGCCGCCTTTATTTCATCCTGCGATGCCGACCGGCTAATGCCCAGTACCTGATAATAATCGCGTGGCATAAATAGACATCATCTCCAAGGCGAACGACCACTGGGCCGGTGGTTTTAACCTACAAATTCCACCGGCGTGCAGGCGGGGATCAATCCGGCCCGGCTGCCGGCATCCAGAATCGCATTAACTGCTTCGCGGCCCCGCTGGCCAAAATCCAGAGTCCAATGGTTGACGTACATCCCCACGAATCGATCGGCCAACTGTGTATTCATATCGCGTGCGTATTGCAAGGCGTGGCGGATGGCGGCATCGCGATGTTCCAATGAAAAAGCAATGCTGGCTTTTAGAATGGCTGTCACTTCGCGCATTACGTCTGAACCCAAATCGCGCCGGATAACATTTACGCCCAGCGGCAACGGCAAACCGGTTTTCTTCAGCCACCACTGCCCCAAATCCACCGAGCAAACCAGCCCATTGTTCCGGTAGGTAAGCTGCCCTTCATGGATGATCAGGCCGGCATCGGCATGACCGTTCTGAACGTAATCTAAAATCTGGTCAAAGGGGATAACCACGGTATTGAGGTCCGACCCAAGAAGTAACTGCAGGGTGAGAAAGGCCGTGGTGAGTTTGCCGGGAATGGCGATACGCACCTTTTTTAGTTCGTCCCATTCCATGTGGCGCTTGGCAACAATCATCGGGCCGTAGTCGTCCCCCATCGAACAGCCGCAAGCCATCAAGGCGTATTTATCCTGAATATAGGGATAGGCGTGAAGGCTGACGGCGGTAATTTCCAGTTCTCCCCGGGTGGCGCGTTCATTAAGGGTCTGAATATCCTGCAGGACATGTTCAAAGCGGTAACGGCCAGCGGGCATCTTCCCCGTTGCCAGGCCATAAAACATAAATGCGTCATCAGGATCGGGGCTGTGACCAAGCCGCAGCAATCGAGTTTGCAATTCGGTTTCGGTCGTTGTGTCCATAACAAAAACTCCTTTGGCATTTTAACCGGTTTTCGGCATATTTGCGCTTGAAATAATCGATGGGCAAAGGTGTCAGGCAGGGCGCGCCGAGATGGCGGCATTTTCTGTATTCAATGCTTGCGCTATGCGCTGTACCGCGATCGATTCTTCAATTTGCGCCCGACCAAAACCGGGCAGGGCCCCCATCTGCCGGGCGCTGGTTTGTGCATCGACATAATTGCTTATCAGCATGGCGGGGGGTGGGTTGGTTTGTCGCCGCAGGGCGGCAAGCAGGCTCAGCCCGTCCATTGGCCCATCGAGTGTGCGATTGATCAGCACCAGATGGTACCGGCGCTTCGCAATGAAATCCAACGCCTGTGCGCCGGTACGAACTTGCTCGACGGTCGCCATACATACTTTTTCAATAACTTTACGCATATCGGCGTGATCGAAGCTGCAGGGGCAAACATCCAGAATGTGATAATGTGATGATTTGTCGTCATTTATCATATGAAATGCAAAACTCCTGAAATTACAAACTGTGCAGTGTAAGCGGTGCGCGGCCGGACTCCATTTGCACTGCCAATGGCCGGTCGGTGGTGGCGTAGCTTTTTTTGACATATCCCAGGGCAGCGGTTGCGCCGTGTCTGGCTGGCGAGGGAGCCGCACTGGTTATGTTGCCCACGACCAGCTCGCCATCGTAGATGGCGGCCCCGGCGGCAGGTGGACTGTCGCTGCTGATATCCATGCCCACCAAGGCGCGGGCAACGGTTTTATGCGAGTGCATGCGGGCCACAACTTCCTGCCCGATGTAACAGCCTTTATTCAAGTGTACAGCCTGCAGGTAGGCCGGTCCGGTCTCCATGGGGAGATGTTGATCGGTGATATCAATACCGTACCAAGGCGCGCCGGCGGCGACGCGCGCAATATTAAATGCAGACCAGCCGACCGGTGTGCCCCGACCATCTGCGGTGAGTCGCTGCCAAAGATCGGTTGCCCGTTCGCTACCGACGGCAAGTTCCCACTGGGGCAAGCCCAGGATATCGCGACGATAAACCCACCCGTTGATTTCATCGCTGCACAGAGCTTTGCCGAGGGCGGGCAATTTGATTCCGGCAATGGCGGTTGCCAGTGTTCCAGGGGCGTCAGGGCCGATAACGGAAAACCGGGCAAATTGGCTGGAGATATCTTGAATGGAAACCGCATCGGAAAACAGATAGCGGTCAAAGGTTTGCAGCAATGGGACGGTCATGCGGGCATCGACATCCACAAATACATCCTCATCCAGGGCCACGAGGATCATATCGGCCACGATGCGTCCCTTGGTGTTAAGCATAAAACTGTAGCGGATATCGCCATCAGCAAGGGACTTTACATCCTGCGTCAGCAGGCTTTGCAAAAAATTCAGCCGATCTTTGCCCCGGACTTGCAACACCCCCCGATGGGTTGCGGCAACCACGCCAGCGTGCGAGACAAGGTGATGATATTCATCGGATGGTCGGCCATAGTGGTCGGCGATGATATGCGCGGGGCCATACGGTACCACGGCGGCATGGGCATCGGATAAAAAAGTGGGGGCGGAAAACATGGACAATGTGCAAATCCTCAACAGTCTTCGAGCGGCAAATGGTCGGCAAAGCACCAGCTTGGCCGGGCCGCATGGCTAACGGGGCGGCAGCAATTCGTGCAAGGCATCGGATCGGCCCCCAGCCCACCCTTGATATTATAGGATATGACGGTGGACAAGGCTTCCGGGCCGATATGTTTTTTCATCGGTTTCGGCATCTTGTCAGAGGTTTAATGGGTGCGTCAGATGGAAAGAATATTCGATATGTGGCAACGGTATGAGGAAGGCGTTGCAGGTTGCGCCGGTGCGGCTTGCGGCCCAATTAGGGAGGTTAATTAGCGATGGGCTCTGCTGGGCAGGATGCTGCGGCGGTGGTGATACCCAGTTCGCCGCTGGAGGCGCTGGCGCTCTACGGCCATTGGCTAAAGGCCGTGGCCGTTGCGCGCCTGCGCACAACAGATGGAGCAGACGATGTGATGCAGGAAGTTGCGGCAGCGGCCATGCGAAATTGGTCGACGTTGCAATCTCCGGATAAGGCCAAGCCGTGGCTGTATCGCCTCACGGTGCGGGCGGCACTCATGCATCGGCGGTCGCTGGGGCGGGCGCGGAAGCGAATCGCCCAAGCGGCCGAGGTGCAGGCGATACGCCACGGCCGCCATGATTCACTGGGCGGGCCGGACCCGTTGGAAGTGCTGTTGAGTTCGGAGCGAGCCGCCATACTTCGGCGGGCACTGCAAACCATGCCGACGCGCGATGCGGAGTTGCTGATTATGAAACACGTGGATGATTGCAGCTATAAGGAAATTGCATCACGTTTAGGTGTAACCGTGCCCGTGATTGAAATGCGGCTATTTCGCGCCAGGCAGAAGATGCGGTCACTTTTGCAGCAACAGTTGGCCGCTTAGAGCCTGTTTGAAAAGTCCGATGCGGGTGTGCCAAAGCAGGAACGTGCCGCGATGTTTACCGGCGGCAAGGAGTATGAATATGTTTTCCTGGATGAATGCCAACAGTTTTTCGAACCGGGTTGACGCCGGTGTGCCAGCCGATGAGGCGGTGCTGGACGCCTTGGTGGATGACGAACTTGATGATGATCGGCGGCGGGAATTTTTGCGGCGAATGGACGTTGAGCCGGCGGGCTGGCGGCGTGTGGCGCTGCGATTTTTGCAGCGTCAGGTGGAGCGCCGCGCCGTGCGCGACCTGATCGGCGTTGCCGCACCGCAACCGTCACCTGCCCCCAAGGCGGAGATGAAATTCCTGCGCTGGTACCCGGCATTGCGGGTGGCGGCGGTGGTGATGATAGTAGTTGGCCTGGTGGGAATATTCGCCGTGCCAAGGCACGGGCGGGATGTCAGCACACCCGTGGCGGCGTCCCGATCGGGTAGCGGGGTGGTTAAAACGACAGCCCACAGTATGGCGAGTAACGGGCCCCGTCGGCAGATACAATTTTTTCCGGGGTCGGCTTCACGATTTCTGGGTGCCTCAAACGAGGGTGTACTTGCCCCGCAGTATGGCGAAAACATTCATCGAGCCGCCAGTCGCGAGTTGCTGGTGCCACGAGGCGGCAATCGGGTGACGGCGTACCCGGTGGAACCTCTAAATGCCAAGGGCGTGCCCCTTTATTAATTCGGCAGCGATAAGGTTGGAATGATCATGGCACATGCCCCCACAGCAATACGATCTGCGATTGGCCGGCCCCATCCGGGCGGACGTGCGGCGCAGCGCAGCCCCATGCGGCTTCTGCTGGCAGGCATATTGCTGGCGGGCTGTGCGGGCATGCTGCCGCCGGTGTGGGCTAAATCGTCGGTGCAACCAGGCACCACCCCCGAGCACAAAATGGCCCTTTCTCACCGCGCCCGCTGGATTGGCGTCGGCGTAGAGGGCATTCCGCCGGTGTTCGGTCATTTGCTGGGGTTGAAGGCCGGCCAGGGTTTACTGGTGGTTATGGTGGTGGACGGCAGCCCGGCGGCCAAGGCGGGTTTAATTCCTGGCGATTTGATTGTTCGGGTTAATGATAAAAAGGTGGTCTCTCCATCGCAGTTGGTGGCGGCGGAGAATCGTCGCGTAGGCGGTAAAATTCAGGCCTGTGGTCTGGAGGTGATGCGCGATGGCAAAACTCTTTCAATGAAAGTTGACTCTCAGCCGCGGCCCCATTTGGTGGGATCAAATTTACGGGCGGAGCGCCTGGCGTCGCAGCAGCAAATGACAGCCATAGATGCGCAGAATCCCGCGTCACTGCCACCGGCTTTTGGGCACGTTATGAGGGCTGCCGTGCCACCCATGCACGCCGCTGCCATGGCACCCATGATGCCGATGACATTAACCCGCCGTGTGGATATTTATGGATATGTGCATAGCGCCATTACTTATGCCGGTCGCACCTATCGCATTGCACCGTCTACCGTGACAACCTTGCCGGCTCCGGTGCAGCGTATGGTGCGTGCGCTACTTGCCGAGCATGTGATTGAATTGCAAAAGCCGCCGTCAAGAGCACAAAAGGTGGCGATATTAAAAGCCCGCATCGCCTTTTTGCACAGAGCCGAGCAGCAGGTGCAGGCCGAGTTGTCGCGCCTAGTGAAGCGCCAATCAAAACCAAAGTAATTTCGCAGGCATAATCCATCTGGCCGCCGCACAGCGGGATGCCAATCATCCTGCGGGACGGCCATCCTGCGGACATAGGCTCATTGTGCCCTGCTATGAATGCTTCAAGCCCGAACGATCAATGTTTTACCAATGACCAGAAGCGGCGCTCTACCACTTGAAAGTGCTTAAAGCTGCTATGGATCAAACGCAGATAGTCTGTCACGGCCTTTTTCTGTGCCGGGGTCTTGACACCTGATTTTATTAATACGTTAAGTTCTGCCGTGGTATCTGACAGATGGCGTGCGGCGTCATTAAATTCGCGCACGGCATCGTAAAGTTCGGCATTGGCCTGCTCGTTTTTACCGGGGCGGTATAAAAGTCGCCACGGGCTGTGATGAATGTCGATGGCAAAAAGCTTCAGATTGGATGCCGCCCCGTTGAGCGACCGCAGCATATGACTGATGCGATGCTGATTGGAGACCAGAAGTGAATTGGCATCGCGGGCGGCCGAGCCGGCATTGGCCAGCGTTGTGTGGAGTTCCGCCAGATTAGTCTTTATTGCGCCAAGCAGATGCGGAAGTGATTGCTTAATATCGGTGGTGATGGCGTTGATGTTGGGCAGCGCTTTTTTGCGGCCGGAATGGATCAGCTTGCCAGCCTGATTCATCGCGTAGGTGACGCTGCCGGTAACGCGGTTGTAGTGATGAATGATCTCCGGCAGGCGGGGGTTGATTGCCGCCACTGTTTGTTGTGCTTCGGTGGCCACTTTGCCGGCTGCTTGAACGGTGGTGCCGATACTGGCCAAATCGGTATTGATTCGGGGTAAGGTGGTGGTACGGACCTGGTGCACGATGGATTTAATATCGGGGAAGATGGCTGAAGCACGTTCCAATTCTGATGCCAAACCGCCGGGGTGCCCGTGAATGACGGTATGGGCCGGTAGCGGAGCGCCGGTCCCCAGCGAACTGAAGTTAAGCCAGCTTGTGCCGGTGACGGGCCCCCACACCGCGAGGTAGACTCCTTTACGCAGGATGTAGCGCTTCGGCATGGTGAAGGTAACCTCAATGCTGGGGTGAGAATTACTGGATTGAATGTTTATGGACTCCACCGACCCGACGGTATAGCCGCCCACGCGCACGTTATCGCCCCGATTCAGACCACCGAGGTCGTCATTGAGCGCAAAGCGGGCCATCACGGTTTGTGTTGGCATAAATACGCGCGCAAAGCCTTTGATGGCGACAATGACAAACACAATCGCCAGCAGGCTCAATACCATAAATACGCCCGCACGCAGCGCGTCACCCTGTTTTTTAGCCATAAGTCACCTGTTAAACTAAATCCTTCTGGAGCAGGTCCGCTTCATACGCCTGCTGGTCGGCTTTCGGGCTTAGCGGCCCGTCGAGCAAACCATCCACAAACTGCCGAACCAATGGATCGTCCGAGCTTTTGAATTCGTCCGGGGTACCAATCAGATGAAATCGCTTTCCGGCCAGCAGGGCCATGCGATCGGCCACCTCGAAGGCGGCTTTCATATCGTGCGTGATCACAATGCTGGTTACGTCCATCTTTTCCTTCAAATCCAAGATCAGGCGCGATATTTGCGCACTGCTGACCGGATCAAGTCCGGCGGTTGGCTCATCATAAAAAAGCGTGCGCGGCTGCATCATCAGGGCCCGGGCGAGGCCGGCGCGCTTCTTCATGCCACCCGACAATTCAGACGGCATGCGGTCTATGCTTTCGCGCAGGCCGACGAGCTGGAGGTAAATTTTTAT
>JAKAYZ010000039.1 GCA_021816165.1 Planctomycetota bacterium
CCAAGCCGGTATATTTACCCAGGCGGATTTCACCTCCGCCGCACTTAACCATGCTGATTTTTCATCCGCGGTTTTGCAGCAGGCTTCCGTGGAAAAGACTGTCGGCGTCGATGTAAATTTTGCGGGGGCCGACGCCGCCGGACTCCGCGCGGACAATGCCGTATTCACCCGGGCGAATTTTCAGAAGTTAAACGCGCCCGGCTCCATCTGGCCGGCCGCCGCGCTCACCGGAGCTGATTTCCGCTATGCCAAACTGCCCCAGGCCACATTCACTTCCGCCAATGCCGCCGGGGCGGATTTTTCCGCCGCGGACCTCAAGGAGTCCCGGCTCAACAAAGCCAACCTCACCGGGGCCAGGCTGGTTAAGGCGAACTGCTTCAGGGCAAGTTTTGAGAAAGCCAACCTTGCCCTGGCAAACCTCAGCGGGGCCAATGCCTATGGCGCGGAATTTCTTAACGCGGTTCTGGACAAAACAATCACCGACGCCGCCACCAATGTTAAAATGTCCAAACTTGCGGAATCGGATTGATCACGACAGGCGATACCATGAGCTATTTTGAAACCATTGATCCGGGCGATTTTGACCTCTCCAAGTTGGATTTAAAGCGTCTTATGGAGGAGTTCAAAAATCACAGCAAATTGCTCATGACACGTGACGATGTGATTGCCCGGGCCCGGTCCGGCGAATCCATGCTGGGCGTGCAGTTATGGTGGGTGGACTTGTCCAACGCGGATTTGACCGGCGCTGATTTTCAACAGGCCCGCTTCCACTATGTCACCCTGACGGGCGCGATTATGGAAAAGGCCCGGCTGGGGAGCGCCCAATTTGAAAACTGCAATCTGACCGGCGCCAATTTGTCCGGGGCCGATCTGACGGATGCCAAAATCACCAATACAATCTGTGATAAAGCCCGTTTCGTCGGCGCTACGCTGCACAAACTCACCGCCAAGGCGGAAGTCACCCTTCTCAAAGACCCGCGAACACTCAAACTTTCTCCGCGCATCCTGGAAATGGTCGGGGCCAACCCGTCAATGGCCGATATGGAAAAGGCCGGCGTCGGCCTGCAGGACATCGGGCTATCCGACGCCGATTTCGGCCCGGGCGTGTGCAGTTTCAAAGAGGCCGATTTTACCCATGCCGCCCTGGACGAGGCCGGGTTTGAACTCGCCGCGCTTGACGGCTGCAATCTGAGCCGGGCAAACCTGGAAAAGGCCTCCATCCGGCAATGTTCAATGTCCGGCGTGAAAGGATTGGCCGAGGCCCGCATCACCGGGGCGACGTTTGTTGATGCCGTTATTCCCACCGACGGCCCGGGGCCGAAAAACTTCGCCGGCTGCAGCTTCATCAATTGCAGGATGCCCGCCGCAAACTTCATCGGCGCCGATCTTCACGATGCCAAATTCGAATCCATGAATCTTTCCCAGGCGCAATTCACGTCCGCCGATCTCACCGGCTGTCGATTTGTAAAAGTGCAGCTCGCCGCGGCCGCCTTCACCGGGACGAACCTTTCCGGGGCCAGCTTTAGCTTCGCCGATCTGACCGGGGCGACCCTTGCCGGCTGCAAACTTTCCGGCGCCGGTTTTGAAAATTGCCGCCTGAATACCGCCAAACTCTCCGGCGCAACGCTCCAGGGCGGACATTTGTCCAATTGCTCGCTGGAACAGGTTGATTTCAACGGAATGAATCTGACCGGTTGTTATTTCGCAGAAGGCCGGCTCAACGGCGCGAATTTTTCCGGTTGCGATCTGACCCATGCGGATTTTTCCGGGGCTTCCCTTCGCGGCGCGAATTTCAGCCGAGCCGTCCTGCATGAAACCATTTTCTCCAAAGCGGATCTGACCGGCGCCGATATCTCCGGCAGCACGATGCAGGACTGCCAGATGGCCGGCTGCATCATCGCCGGGGTGGACCTGCGCAATGCCCGCATCCACACCACGGATTTCAGGGCCGTCGATTTCACCGGAAGCAAATTGGGCGGCACACATTTCATTAAATGCGGCATGAAGCAAACCCTGTTCACCGGGGCCGCCGCGCCAAACTGCGATTTCACCGATTCCGATCTTGAAAAAAGCCGCTTTTCACGGGCTATTCTGGATGGCGTGAACCTCGGTAAAACCAACCTTAAATCCGCGGATTTTCAGGGCGCCTCCATGGACGGCATAAAGGCGCAGTTCGCGGATTTTACCGCCGCAAACCTCGGCAAAGCACGGCTGCGCAATGCCGATCTGCGCTGCACCCGCTTTGAAGATGCCCGTCTTGATGCGGCGGATTTCTGCTCCGCCCGCATGGAACGCGCGGATCTGACCCGCGCCGGCGCCGCCGGGGCGCTGTTCCGCCAGGCGGATCTGCCTTACGCCGTCTTAAGATACGCCACGCTTAATAACGCGGATTTCACCGCCGCCCGCCTTAAACAGGCCGATTTGCACCGCATCGTTGATCTGAATACAAACTGGACCGGCGCCGATCTTGAAAATGTACGACGCACCGATGCCGACCTTGCCGCCGCCGAGGATTGGCAACCACCCGAACCCGATCATCCCGCTGATTAAATAAGGAGACTTCCTATGCCCATGGATACCCTTCACCGCCCGGCCGCAGCCGCCGACCGGCATTTTGCGACCGCCCAAGTTGTTTCCCGATCCGGCGATGCCGTGATTGTTCGCTTCCCGGATGACCCGGCGGACCGTGAATTCGCCGCCACTCCCGCCATCGCCGATCCGGAGGCCATCTCCCCAGGCCGCAGCGTGCTCGTCGCCGGGGATGACCGCCATTCCCTTTTTATCATCGGCATCCTCGCTGCGCCCCAACCGTCGGCGCCGTTGCGGCACAAACTTCCGGACGGCGGCCATGTGGAAATGCCCGCCACTTCCGCCGACAGCCTTAAAATATTCACGCCGACCGGGCAAATCATTCTGGAATACAGCCCCTCAACCCTTTGCACCCGGGTGCACGCCGGCGCCGGCGGTCTGGAGTTTTCCGCACCGGATGCGGATATCACCCTCCGCTCCGGAAAACGCCTGAACCTGCAGGCGGACTCGGTTCAAATACAGGCCCGCAGCCGTGTGGATATCGGCATTGTTCATGTCCTTCGCGGGGTTCTTTCCCGTATGCTGTTACAAGATCAAACCGCCGCGATTCATTCCCCGCGACTGCAAATGCAAACCGCCGAGTTGGACATCAATGCGGATAAAACCACGCTCGCCGGCGATGACCTTTCGCTGCAAACGCAAAACACCCATTGCAAAACGGGCCGGGCGGAGTTAACGGCGGAAACAATCATCACAAAATTTCAAAACGCCTACCACCACGCCGAAGAACTGTACCAGTTATGCACGCGGCGCCTGCGGACGGTGGTCCGGGACACATGGCATTGCCGCAGCCAAAACACCTACCTTTCAACCCGCGAAGATTTTAAGGTCAAGGCGGATCAGATTCATCTCGGCTGATTTTAAAAAAAGGAGTTGCATAATGTTTCCCGCATCAAGCAAAGGTGGCGGAGTTTGCATGGGAACGCCGGATGTCTGCAAAACACCCTCACCCGCAGGCCCGGTTCCTGTGCCGTATCCCAACATCGGCAATCTGGCACAAGCCCAGAAAACCTCCACAAAGGTTAAATTCGACGGCAAAGAGGCCGCCAATCTTAACACCCAAATGTCGCAATCCCAGGGGGATGAAGCCGGCACGGCCGGCGGCGTGGTATCCGGCACAAACATGCAGACAGTTGCCTTCAAAAAAGGCAGCATGAAAGTAAAAATTGAAGGCCAGCCCGCCGTCTATCTCACGTCCATCACCGGTCATAACGGCTCCAATGCCAATATGCCCGCGGGTGCACAAATTGCCCCCAGCCAGGTCAAAGTTCTGGTAGGTTGAGGCCCCACTCGCGCCCATGCCGGCGCCCACACCCCCGTCGCGACCTTTCACCCATTGCGCCGCGACCGGCTCACTTGCCCGCTCCCGCCACACCGCGCACCAGCTGCTCCAGCATCACATGGCCCAGCCGCGGGCGCTGCCGCACTTCATCCGATGCCGATCGGCGCATGGCCAAAATCAACGGCACCCACCGCGGTCCCGCGGCCCTGTCCGCATCCGCAAGCCGGCCAATTATCTGCGATACCCGGGCCTCCAGCCGCACACAATCCACTGTTTCCGCGGATGAATTACCGCAATGCTCCGGCGGACTGGTAACCAGGTATTCCCGGCACTCCACCGGCCGCACGCTGTAAATGGAACAGGATTCATTTTCCAGAAACGGACATGCAATCCCCAGTTGAAAATAGCGCAAGCCAAGCTCATGCCTTTCCCGCGATCCCATTTCACGCGATTGCAAAAGCCTGTCCAGCATTCCCGCCGCCTGCAGTTGCTCCTGGACTTCGGAAAATCTTCGCATAATCTCCGCCCGCCGCTCCGCCGCCATCTGTTCCACCACTCCCCGCAGGTGATACACCTCGGGTTCCGCCAGCGGCACCAGTTGCCGGCAGCAAGCGCCGCATCCCGCCCGGCAGGAAATCTTTTTCCCCTCCGCAGTAACCTGATCAACGGCCGCGGACACCACGATATCCGCCAGTTCTCCAGCGGCGGGCACCATGTCACTGGGATAAACCCGGCCTTTGGGCACGCGAATTTTTACCGGCCCCGATGGCGGATACAGCCGCCCATGTATCCGCAGTTGAACAAATGCCGTATCCGTGTCGCCCATGTCTTGTCCTTTGGTTGGCCATCACCATACCACACCCCTTGCGCCCCACCAACCACCGCCGCCATTTACCCCGCCGACGACCATGACTTTACCCCATTTAATCCCCGGCTTGATTCTTGCGCAATAACGGTGAAAATAGGCTCCGGGCTTACCCGGCTGCCGGTGCCATCTGCCGGACCCCGCTGTCGCCCCGCTGCACACAGGCTCCCTCTGCGTGCGGCAGCGTCTCTTCCAACGCCGCTTACCGCGTGCCGGACGGCGTTATTCTTCAGCGGCACGGCGCGGTGAAGCGCCGGGCCAAGTTTTGTCCGACCGGCATGGCCGGCCCCCATGCCGGGTTGCCTGCACGGTACGATTGTGGAACGTCAACTATGGCTGCATCGGAACTTTCTCCCTGCCTGCCCCCCGGCTTTCAAGTCTGCCCGCTTCAACCGCAGACGGATGCCGCCGTGCGCATCTGCCTGGTGGTCCGCACCAAGGCCGACCCCGCCAACGGCTGGTTTGTCGCCCTCGGTGAATCTTTCGCCGCCCGCGGTTTTCTTGGCTGCCTGACGGATCAACTCGGCAACGTCCTGTACTGGTTGCAAATCACCGTTCAAATTACCGATGCCGCGCAAACCGGACCCGAAGCCATCGGCGATTTCTGGACCAATCATCGTCTTGATCAGCGCTGGCAGGCGGATTGCGACTTGGCCACCGGCCATCTTGCCCTCCGCGGCGCATGGGAATCCCAGCATCCGCTTCCGCTGTTCTTTGATTCGGCAACCCGGACTCTTGCGCCTCTTACGGACGTCGAATCCGGCGCCGTATGGCGGCTGTGTACCGATGAAGCTGTTTTAGCCGCCGCGGGCCTGCCGCCTTATTCCACCTCCACGTGCCGGTATTTGTACGTAACACCGCCGGATGATCACCACCGGTTCCTCGCGGTTCAGGATGATGCCCCCCGGAATGAATCCACCGCACTCCTGCGGGATATTGCTGCCGCCGCCGGTCGCAAACCGTGGAACCCCGCCGCCGGCCTGATGCGCATCCGGCGATGGAGCAGCCTTTCCACGGATTCACTTCTGGACATTCTCGCCGGACTGCCTTATTCCGGCGTACCCGGCGGCAAACAGCCCATGGATTTTGACCGCCTCGCGGATATCCTTAAAGATACCGGTGAATCCTTGTCCGCGGGCACCGTCTTTCTCGGACGGCACGGCCGGCATGGCCGCATCATTGAAAGCCTTCATCTTAAACTCAAATTCCTCGCCGATGCCTTGGACTGCGTCCACCGCTTTACCCGCAAAGCCCGGCGGCCGCTGCTCAACCTGCAAACCGCCTGTTTTCAGCCCCATCTGGCCGCGCCATCGGCGGCACTGCCTTTCCTATGGACGGCCGGCCTTGATCTGGTCGATTTCGGCCGGGCTGCTACGGTCAATATTCCCGATTCCGACGAAATATTTTTTACCGACGCCGGCCCCGCGGCCCCCAACGCCTATAAACCCCTGTTCGACGCCCGTCAGCTTATCGCCGAATCCGCCTCGCTTCGCCTTCGCTCTCTCACCGCGGAATCCGATGGGGGCTGCCTCATTGACGGCACACTTTCCGCAATTGAAAGCATCAAATCACAGCCGGCGGACCTTGTCTGCCTGCGCGTGGCTCTGGCGGATCAGCGGATTCTCCTTACTGGATTTGCCGATGCGCATACGGCGCTGGCCGCCGGCGAGCTGCGCTTCCGCTCCAATCGCTTTGCCGCGCCCCCGGACATTCTTGCCGCGCTCAAAACCGCCGAGGGCACAACCCTGCGGCCGGTCCGCATGCAGTGCCTTCCGCGCATGGACAGTGCGTACGATCTTTACGCACTCGCCGTCCTGGGCTTGCGGGCTTTGGTCGTGCATCCCAAAAATCCGCTGCCTGTCGCGGTGGATGTCCTGCGCAGCCTCATCGCCCGGCTTTCCGCGGACGCCGCATCCGATCGCCCCCTGGCGCAGCGCATCGGCGAATTGCTGGAAACCGACTCGCGATGGTCGGCGTCGTTGGGCCCCGCAAACGTTTTCCCGCTCACGGATGACGATTCCGCCGGCGATCTGATTCCACGCAATCTCTGGCTCCAGATTCTTGAATTGCTGGTGCGCATGGTGCCCGGCGGGCCGGAGAGCTTCTGTGCCTCTTACGGTATAATGCCCCCTGCCGGAATGGCCGGGCTGTTTGAACCAGCCGCCGATACGCTCCAGCGGCTTTTAATTCAGACCCGGAGCCTGATCGTGATCGACTGGCGGGTAAACCGCGAAGTTCACGCCGTTATCCGCCGATTTCAGTTGGGAGTTTAATCGTTCTCCCGGCGTCACATTCCGCCGGATTCTCGAAAGGATCACACCCATGAAAAATTTAATCCGCAAACTGACCGGGCCGCTGCTCGCCGCGGCGATGTTCGCCGGACTTGCCGGTTGTTCCCACGGCCCCATTGACCGGAACATGAGCCTGATGCTGGGACAAAGCCTTCGCGCCGGCCAAACTTCCACCAGCACCATTGCCGTGGACTTGGTGGGTGTCAACGCCACCGATTACCAGCGCTGGCGCAACTATTCCATGACTGCCTATTTTTCCGCCGGTGACCTGCTCCGTGCCGGCGCCGACAAAATTACCCTGAACTTCACGCCCGGCTCCACCGCCACCATCGAATTCTCCAAGAATAATCCGATGTGGAAAAAATGGCGCGCCGACGGCGACAGCTACCTGTTTGTACTGGCCCAACTGCCTGGAATTCGCCAGGATATGCCCGGCACGCAGGACCCGCGCCGCCTCATTCTTCCCCTTAAAAAATCCCGCTGGCCGGATTCCGCCAATCCCATACGGATCATGATTAAAAACAGCGGCGTGGTATGCCAGACTCCGCCCAAGTCCAAAAGCTGACGGCGGCGCTGCCGCCGCGCCGCATGGCGAATATTCGGGAATAAAACGGTGCCTGTTTTCGGCGAATATACGACCGATCGCATCGCAGCCCGGCAGGCCGGATGCGTGCTGTACACCTTACCGGATTCCTCCCGGTGCCTGCTGGCTTTGGACCCGCCGCCGGAAAGCCTGCCCGCGGTTCGGCTGCGCGCCAATCAATCCGCGTTCATAGCCCGCTGTGATCTGCAACGCAGTCTTGCCGAAGTCTCGCCGCGCTGGGCGCGGGTTTATGATCTTCAACCGCTGGAATCCGGCGCCGCATTTTGCGTCATGGATCGCATGGATTGGCCTCTCCACCGGTTTATCCGCCTGAATATCAAACCCTCCCCCGCCGATCTCCATCATCTGGTGACGGAAATTCTTGAAGCGCTGCTGGACGCCCAATCCCACACCGGTCGATCCCACGGAAACCTCCGCGCTGAATATATATGGGCCTCCCAATCTCCCGCGGCCGGGTCCGCCGTCGTGCTGGGCCTGCCGCGGGCATCCGTGTTTGATTCCGCCGAGGCTGAATCCCAGGACCTGCTGCAACTCGGCCGCCTGATATGCGAACTCGTCGCATCACGCCGCTGGACAACCGCCGCCCCGCTGGATCCGTCCATGCCGGAATTCCGCTCCCTTGGCGCCATCGGCCGCCGCTGGGCGGATTTCTGCCGCTTTCTCCTTAATACCGATCTCCCGGCGGATCAACGTAATCTTGAGCTTGCGCTCAAACAGGCCGCGGCGCTTAAACCCCCAAAAAGCCGCGCCCCGCTTATTGCGGGCCTCGCCGCCGCCCTCTGCCTTATTATCGCCGCCGCCGCAGGCTATATTCATCACCAGCGAACCATTGCGGAAATGTCCCGGTTCAACGGCGCCTATCCGGCCTATGCCGCCGCGTACCATGACTGGTTCAAGGATTTTACCCACGATAAAAAAGCACTCGCCGCCATTCCCGCCTTAGCGCCCATTAACGCCGCCGTCAAAAAGGGAATCGTTCTTGACCCCAACAATATTCTTCATGAATTCACCGGCCTGCTTTCCCCCGCCCAGATACAAAAAGACCTTGCCGCCCATCCGCACCAGTCGCAGCAGCTCGGCCGCGCCGTGGTGCTGCTGATGCGAACCCAGCGCATTCTCGCCGGCCTTCACCTGCAATTAACCACGATCCATAATCGCTGGGAACACCGCGGCTGGTCCACCGCCGCCGCGGCACTCTCCGCACAACTGCTGGCGCCGCTTGAAGCGGACACTTCCATGATTCCGTTTCTACGTCTGCATAGCGCCGCATGGGCGGCGGATACTCACCTTGTGAAACTTCATCTGGCCGGCAGCGGCATGCCCGCCTCCGGCTGGCTGACCCAAACCGCGGACGCTCTGCAGGCCGACAAACTGTGGCCGCGGCTTTCGCAGGCCGTCAAACCATTCATTGCGGACAATCACCCTCTCATCGCCCGCTTTGTCCCCTACGCCCAGCAATACCTCGCCGCCGCACCGGATGCCGCCGCGATCGCCCTGCGCGAGCGCCAACTC
>JAKAYZ010000040.1 GCA_021816165.1 Planctomycetota bacterium
CACCGGGGTTGCACCAGGAAGCCGATGCAACCGACCTGTGATGCGGCCGCCAATGATGGGCATCCGGTCCGGCACCGATGACGGGGAACATGGATACGCGCAGACGTGCCGCCCCCATCGGTATCAGCGTGACCGTCTTTACCGGCTGCGAGGAAAGCACCGGACTTTCATGCAGTTTGCCAATCATGCCATATTTATTAATTTTCCAGGCCGGAATCTGCCGGGCCTTTACGCGCAGCTCAATGGGGACCGTCTTCTGTGTCCAAGGCTGCAATGGCACCGGGCCAGCCTTGCGTACCACCGTAAACGAGTGCGCCGGATTTTGCGAATTCAATATTAATCCGTAATTCCATGCTGAAGCTGGGTATACCGCCCAGTGCGGTAAAAGTGAAACACCCGGATACACCTTCCACTGTTCCTTTATCTTCAACGAAAATGCCAAGGGGCCGTAGCTGATGGAAACCGCGTTGCGGGCCTGCGGGTTGGTTGTCCAACGGTGCACGGTTATGTGCATCGGCAGGGTCAGGTCTACTCTGTCACCGTTATGCCATGCACGGTTGATGCGAATGTAGGAACACGGTGTTGCGTTAACGGATACCCGCTTGCCGTTAATGCTAACACTTGCACCTCGGCACCAGTCCGGCACCCGGAGGTAAAGCGGGAACTTGATATGGTGGCTGCTGGAAAGGACAAACATGGCGCTTTGACAGAAAGGCTAACGGAAGGGCGCGACTATACTCACCTGCTCTCCGTGACCCACCTTGGCCGTCACGGTGGAATTGCTGTAGAAATTCGCCAGCAAGCCGTCGTCACTGGTGGCCAGCCATACACTTTCATTGTAGTACGGCCACCCTTGACTGAAGTTGTGTTCACAGCAGCGATAAACTGGACCGGCACTGTAGGAAAACATTGTTCCGCTGTCATCAATATCCGGATGCTTATTGCCGGGATCAAGCTGAATCTGATTCGGTGCGGTCAGATAGTGCAGCGCCTGCATATTGGCTGTGGCGGCCGCCGGCAGCATATTCATGGCCAGACGGTCGCAGCGATCGGCCCAAAACGGGTTACCTGATATACGGGTCAGAATTTCATCACTGAGCATATTTTCCACGATGGCGCAGGTTTCAATCCCCTGCCGCGCACCAAAGTAGCCAAAGCGGGCATTTTCATCGGCACCATAGCCGCCACCCGCGACCTGACCGTAAAGGCCGAACATGGCTTTCCAGTCGTTGCGCGTAGCCTGCAAATCGCGCCGATTATGAGAAAGTTCATAATATTCCGCCGGTTCGCGGAAACCCTCACCAAAGTTCACCCCGTGATAGGAGGCAATACCCGCCGTCCAGTTGGCACTGTGCGCATTGATAACTTTCACAAGTTTCAGCAGAGACTTATCTCCGGTTCGGTTGTAAAGCCAGTAAATATCATGAATCCCTTCGCTCCAGCGCACCGCCCCCCAGCCCAGGTTGAATACTGTGGGCGGAAGCTTGGCAAGGTAATGAAAATAGCGCGTTTCCAGCGTCAATACTCGCTTGTCACCCGTATCGGTATAGTATTCCTGCAATACCTCCAGCATGATTTGGTTCGGCCATAGCGACGGCAGACCATGGTGCGCCGTTTTAAGACGCAATGGCCCGAAATAGCCATCCGGCAATTGCGTAGACATGATGCCATGTATCCAATGCGCCGCGTCGGCCATCATCCGCTTGTTCCGCAGCAGATACGCCATGGGAACATACCCACGCAGCCAGTAGGGCAGTTCCTCCCAGCCATTAGCGCTCATGGAGCCGCGATGGGTCCACGCTGTTTTGTTGTAGTTGCACCAGTCGGCGGGGCCATCAACCACATCGCGACCGTTTTTTATCTGGTCCATGCGGCCTTCCATGCCGTGCGATTCGATCACCAGCATGTGGTGCACCCATCCGTGAACATGGGCGGCGCCATATGGCAAACGCAGGACGGCCTCCGGCAGCAGGGGGGCACGGTTGCAGGGGTAATAGCTGTTGCGCTTCTGGGCGGGCATGTGTGACACATCACGTACCGCTGCCGCTGCTGCGCCGGTGGACAGAACGACTCCAGCCACCAGCAGCACAAAGACGGTAGAACTAAGCGAGCTTGTGTGCAGAATTCGTCGATGCAGTGTTTCTGATATAATCTTCATAAATGAAATTCCCTTCGTTCAATGGCAACGCCATTCCATGGCGACATGTATCCCGGCCATTTAAGTTACATTCTACACTATTTAACATTCTGCAACGAAAAATGCCAGCAAACTGGTAGCATGCGGGCGGATGCCATCACTGGCTTTGGCTTTAAGCCCGCCACTTGAAATGGGTGACGGGTCACCTGCGGGCTGGCAGATTATTTGGCAATCGCGGTGTCAAGAAGGTGAGCGTCAATGCGATGCCCAGGCCGCCAAGCCAGTATATATTCCGGTTTGGTCGCAGGGCGCCAGTTTTCTGATGCAGCGCAGGCAAAAACGTGGGCTGGCCCTGCATTGGCGACCAGCCCACGGTAAACACCCCTGGGAAGCCCATCGGCGATCACGATGGCTTCCCTGACAAACCAATTTCAGGCAATGGTCCGCCGCTTTCGCAGCAGCAGCAATCCCAAAGCGCCGACGCCACAAAGTCCCATGGATGCCGGCTCGGGAACCGCAGAATAGAAGGTGGGGGCTGAGACCCCGCCTGGGGGCGCGATAGAAAAGTTGAGGCCCTGTCCGCCGTAGCCCTGATAAAAAAATAACTCAAAGTTATAGAGACCGGGGCTTGAAAAAGTAACGTTATTCGTAGTCTCACCGCTTGGAAAACCCGTGTAGCCATTGGCGACGAGCGCCGTGCCGCTACCGACAGTTCCATTCCCACCGACGTACACTTCCGCCGCGTCATCGGCGCTGGTCATGGTAAAGGTATAGGTGCCCGCTGTGGCTATGTCGATATATCCCTGCTGATCCACGTTGTATGCAACTGGTTGCCCGGCCGAAAGTTTGTTAAGTGTGTATGCCGGATAATCTGGGTTCGCGGCTTGGATCACATTGCCCAGGGTAGTGATGTTTTGAGTTTCCGATGCGGTAGTGAAGGTCGTAGCCTTATTGTTGTTGGAATCTGCAGCGGGAACAGTAAATGACCCCTTCGTCAGAAAGCTTTCCATATTCGCCAGTGTTTGAAGAGTGGGACCTCCCGTCGCCATGCCACCTTGATACGTGCTGTACCCGCCTCCACCGACGTAGCCGCCATTGGAGCCAGTGTCCGAGCCAAACGTTGGGACGTAATATTGCACCGTGGTGGTGAGGCCGGCTTGCGTCCCGGCCGGCGGGGTCATAAACGCTGGATTATTAAAACTTGCCGACCCGGATAAGGGGGTGTTGGTTGCCATGGCCGCCCCGGAAACGGTTAAAGCCGCTCCGCAGGCAACCGCAATGGCCATGCCCAAGGAATTTACTCTGCCGAATTTCATAAGGAACCTCCAAAAAATGTAATATTCGCAGCGGTGTCACCTCGGCCGCACTGGCCGAAGAAAATGGCGCCGCAGCTTGCCCTTCGCTCATCAATCAAAGCACGCGGTGCCTGCCCCTCCGCAGTAAAAGCAAACCAATGGCACCGCCAGAAAATAGCGCCAGTGACGCGGGTTCGGGGGCGGCAACGTATTGAAGGTTAGCGCCCATAAACTCTTTGAAGACGCCATTATTCAGAGTGGGATCCCCAGAAGTGGTCGTTGCATAGCGGTTTTCCACAAACGCGGCACCGCTAAAAGTGCCCGCCGCCGAACCATTGGAGTTGTAGGCGAAGGGCGTCCCGTAAGTACCCGTGCCCGTCATCGCTTCAGAGATGATGTAACTTGTGTTTGCATTAAGAGTGGCTGTAAGCGGTGCGTACGCAAACCCTTGCGAATCAACGGTCGTCCCAATGGGAATCGTAACCGTATCCAGTGGTGTTGCGCTGGTGGTTGAGTAGATGTACCCGGTAAAGGCAACGTTGGTTACACCGCTTGTCACGTACGCCTGATTTCCGGTTAGCGCGTTGTTTACAAAGGCACCGATGGCGGTAACAGAAAGCGGGCTGGCTCCTACCGTGATTTCATTTCCAATGTTGTAGGTCAGATTTGTATAAATCGCAGTCGGTTGGCCGGAACTAAAAGTGTAGAGGGTTGAGGCGGAGGCCGCCGCCGATGCTGCCAACAGCGACATCGCGGCTATAGCCGCACTAGTGGCGATTCTGGCATTGAAACGAAACTTTATTCTTGGCATATTGTCTCCCTTTCAAGGATACGCTTTTAGTTTCCAGAGTTGCTTGTCGGCATCGACAATATTCCAACTAGGAAACACCTCAAATCTCGATGCCGACTAACTTGCGACTATCGGCCTGCGTAATGGGTTCCGGTCCACACACCCAATCGGATGCCACATAATCAAGAACAATCGTGGACTCGCTCGCTCCGCCTTAGCTTTAATTGCACACCCGACCTAAATGGTAATCTGTTTGCATATAAATGCAAGTAAAATTTTTGATTATATGAGTTATAGGACGTTTGCTATTGGCTAACCGTTGTGATATGTTCCGTAAAATCGGCGTGGGAGAAGCTCCCGGGCGGGGCAGGCCATTAAATTCACCGAGCACAGATGCAAAGTTATACCACTAAAGTTTCCCCTGATTCCGTAAAATTGCTGCTACATATCCTATATCAAATGGATGAGCCTGCTCCACCGCTGATACGCGACCCGACCAAATATGAACAATCTGGCCGGGATGTTCAAAATGTATTGCTGTATGATGCAAATATATTCGATTTTTGCACGGTGGAAAAGACGGTACTGCAGTTAGTCTGGGGTAAGCGCCGTTTTTACTTGGGCACTTGGCTCCATGCATGATGGGGGTTTACCGGGCACGGTTGACGCAGGGCTTAAGTCGATCCCACAGGCGAGACTGCCCCTTCTGCAAAGCGAGTTCGGGATAAGCAGTCATGGTTAACGAATATTTCTGGCGATGTTTCAAGCAGCCAGCCGGCGAGCGGCCGGCGAAAAGGCTTATCCCGAATTCACGTTAACCAAGGTGACACAGGCATTCTTGCCTGTGATTTAGCTCGGAATACAGCGCCACAGACAGGAATGTCTGCGCCACGATGAATTGAACAACTTAAATAAGCAAAGCCACGGATTCCCCATCCCGAATTCAAGTTTCTACAGGCGGCGTGCAGACATGGGCCACCCCGTAACATGCGGCAGCCAACCGGGTGTCGGTTGGCAAAAGCCGTTTTTAGCGCGACGAAGAAATCTAAAAAACGTTGTGCAACCGATTATCACAGCGATAATCGCAAAGCGCGGCGATTATCACCCACTACGGTTACGAAATCGCTCCGGCAAGTCGGTTAATGGACAGCAAGAGCCACGGCCGTACCACCAAGCTCTATGCGCCGGTCAAATTGTCAAATCCGGACAACGTCGCTGGGCATGCCGCCAGGCTTTTTGAATCGCCTCCCGAACCAGTTCGGGATCCACCTTCCACACCGCCCGGTCATAGCTCAGCAGGCCGTCGCACTCGGTTTCAACATCGACAATCTGACAGTAAAAGTCGCCACTCTGCGCGCTTTGGTTGGTGTTGGTTAAAAAATTATGAAATAGCCCAGCCACCTCGCGTGTCATCCACTCCTTTGAGGTGTCCGTCAAAGCCGGGATCGGCAGGCTCTTATTTTTATTTTGGGCCGCCAGAAAATCCAGTGTGTGGCCAGTGATTGCGTTATAACTGCGATACGTCCATGCGTGGGGCCATGTGTGGCCCCGGGCACCCAGGCCCCATCCACCATCTTCGCTGGTAATGCCGAATTGATGGGGAAATTTTGGTGGCACGCCACCGTGGTTATCCCGCACATCGCCGACGCCATGCCATGGAAAGCCGCTGGATTCGTCCACAAAACGGGTCGGGTCCAATTCTTTGGCCCATGCGGCATTGCGGGCGTAATCAAATCCGCCAAAAGCTTCATTAAACATGATCCAGCAAATAACACAGGGGTGGTTATAGATTTGCTCAATGTGATTGCGCACCTCGGTGCGCCATTGCTCGGCCGCCTCGGGCGAACTGGGCCTGTCGGTTTGCGGATCGCCATCGCCGCCGGTCGGCATATCTTGGAAAACCAGCAGCCCCAGTTTGTCCGCCCAGTAATACCAGCGCTGCGGTTCGACCTTAACGTGCTTGCGCACAGCATTAAAGCCCAGCCGACGCTCATTTTCAATATCGGCGCGCAAGGCCGCATCCGTCGGTGCCGTGTACACACCGTCCGGCCAAAAGCCTTGATCCAGCGAGCCTGGCAGCAGCATTGGCTTGCCGTTGAGGAAGGCCCGCGTATTGCCAAGGGAGTCATGCCCTACATGCAGCGATCGCATGCCAAAATAACTCTCCACATGGTCAACTACTTTGCCATTTTCATCGAGCAGACGAACCTCCAAGTCGTAAAGGTGTGGATGGTCAGGAGACCAGAGCACTGGATTATTGATCGGCAGAGTCAAATCGGCCATCATCTGACACGAGCGCGATTTGAAAAAAGAAACCAGATTCTGCCGAATCACCGGGGTGAGTTGCTCGCCAATCGGTCCGTGGGCATGTGATACTTCCTGCGCCCCATTGCGGGCAAAAGCTTCAACACGCATCGGCTTGCAGTCGATCCGGGCGGTGATTTCCAACTTTAATCCGTCGTTGGCCAGATCCGGCACCATCCTGAGCCTTTCAATGTGCGACGGTGGCACGGGTTCCAGCCAAACCGTCTGCCAAATTCCCGATGTTGCGGTGTAGGAACAGCCGCCGGGGTGAAGTGTCTGTTTGCCATGCGGTTGCCACCATGTATCGGTTGGGTCCCAAACTCCGACGGTGATGCGATGTCGCACCCCGGCTCTTACATGCTTGGTGATGTCAAAACTGAACGCATCGTATCCGCCCCGGTGGCTGCCCAGGTGCTGGCCATCAATGTAGACTGTCGCCTCCCAGTCCACAGCGCCGAAATGCAGCAGCACGCTTTGCCCTTCCCATGAATCCGGAATGACCACATCGCGCTGATACCACAGCCGCTGGCTCGGCAGTAATGGTTGCATCACGCCGGAGAGCGGCGATTCAATCCCAAAGGGCACCAGTATCTGACCGGCATGAAACGTTGGAATTTCGGTCTGATCTTTGTGCGTAATCTGGTAGTGCCAAAGTCCGTTGAGGTTCATCCACTGCCTGCGAACCAACTGAGGCCGAGGATATTCAGGCAGGGCGTTATCAGGGCCAACTTCGCTCGCCCATCGCGTCATCAGGTGGCCCTTTTTTTTGTGCCAACCGTCCGCGCCCGGAGACGCGGTGGAAGCTGCCGGCGTTGATGCCGGCGCAAGCCCCAACGCTGCGGACGCAGCCGCAACAGCGGCAACCGACAGTACGTTACGACGCGAAATTTCCATTTATGTTATCCTCCGTGGACAGACGACCACCATGCCAAAAGTGTCCCTGCAAAAGGCAGGACGACCGGGCCGTGAAGCCGTCGGGTTAATAAAAGTCGATCCACAGCGGATCGGCATTAATACCGGTGTATCAGTGCGCTTGATGATCATTATTCCACATCATATTCATGGTACGTTGTCCGGGTGTGGCTGGGTTGGCGTTTACAAGCCTGGACTGTGGATAGAGTTGAACGTGGCCATCGCAGAATAAAACATTCGCATCGCCTCCATGGACATTGCCGGGGTAGATCAACTCTGTGGGATCAGGTGCGGGGTAATCCGGTTGGATAACGTAGGTGGCCCAGAAATTAGCCGTGTTGGGCTCGGCCGCAATCGACGGGTTGTACCGGTCCGCCACCGCTATCATTTGCGCAGGATTCCGCACCATCGAGGCGGGCACCTCCGGTGCCAGGCTGCCGGGTGGCCAACCACTGTTGGCATCCCGTACCCAGCCGCCCAGACCGAAGCCCGGTTCGTCGGTGGGGACGGGCGTGGCCGATGCCCCAAAGCCGTTATATCCGTATGACGACATTGGAAAAGGCACTCCATTATAATTCCCGACGCCGTTGCCGAAGCCGGGGCTTGGTATCGGCAGATATCGCTCGCCGGTGGAATATCCCCATCCGTAATACGCATTATTAGATGCGTAAAGTACAGTGTTGGGCAATGGGGGCTCCGCGAACGCACGCCATTTCATCTCAATGGGGTCAGCGGGGCAGTAGAACACGCCCGCCGAATGAATCCCCATCATGGTCATCAGCCGGGGAATCCAGACGCAGGCGACCCCAACGGAAGGGCTTACGTACGCCTCGGCCCCGGGATAAAAGCGCCATTGGTTGGTGTACTCCTGCATGGCCACACCAATCTCGCTGAGGTTGGAAGCGCACCCCACCTGATTGGCCTCCGCCTTGGCCTTTGCCAATGCCGGTAGCAGCAGCGAGATGAGGACCGCTATGATGGCAATCACCACGAGGAGCTCAACCAACGTAAAGCCTTTGCGATTCATAGCGGTGCACTCCTTAGCCTCATCCGGCGACGCAACAGCCCGCCGCGCCTCGAAATTCAGCGAAGCGCCGTTCACTTATCATCCCACGAGAATGCGTGGTGCGGCCCCGGGCCACCCCCTTATCCCTTACGCATGCCTTCGCCGCATCAGAGCCAGGGCACCCACCGTCCCGACTGCCAATAAAACAGCCGCAGCCGGTTCCGGCGTGGTAACGCTGGCGATTCCGATGCCGCTGACGCGCAGGTCACTTTGGCCCGTACCCACGCCAACGCTCACCGCCAAATTGCCCGAGGCATCAGAAGTTCCCATTAAGGTCACATAGTTGGTACCAAGCGTATAAGCCGTATAACCCGTGGTACCGAAACCGCCCCCCGGCCCGTTGGTGCTTGCCGAGCTGCTGCCGATGGAAAATGTGTCATTTTGGAAATCGTATCCGGCCACCTCGTAATTGGTGTTGGGGGTAAGGCCTTCAAACGTCAACGTGGCCGTTCCGGGTGAGAACGCATAATTTTCATAAATGGTTCCTGCGGCGGCGGTGGCGTTCGTGCCGGTGCCATTAAATCCACTGGCATCGGAAATCAGCAGGCTGATTCCATCCCCCAATGTGTATGC
>JAKAYZ010000041.1 GCA_021816165.1 Planctomycetota bacterium
TGGGTTGTTTATACCAGCAGACCTCATGACCGGAGCGAGCCGCATGGGTATGCACCAGTTGCAGGCGATGCGGGAGGCCGGAAAATCGCCCCAGTGCGGCCATCGCGGCAGACCGCTGGTCTGAAAAACCCAGCGCTTCCACCACCGCCAAAGCCGCCTGAGCGTTGGATTGATTATGATCTCCCGGAACCAGCAGGTTCAGTTTTTCGCTGCCGCCCACACGATAAACCCGGGTGCGCCCGGGCGCGTGCGCCAGCCAACTGCAAACGGTGGCATCTTCTCCATTGAGGATGGCGACATCCGCGGGAGTTTGAAACCGCAGGATGTTTTTTTTGATGGCGGCATAATTTGCCAGTGTACCGTGGCGATCCAGATGGTTGGGCACCACATTGGTGACCACCGCGACATGGGGCGACCAGCCGATTGCCGGTGTATCTTCCAGCATGAAACTGGACAGCTCGAGGACGACAATATCCTCCGCCGCGATGTTCGGCAGATCCGTGAGCAGGGAATGGCCGATGTTGCCACCCATCCAACAACGCCGGGGCGGCGTACCGGCGAGGCAGGCAGTCAACGCCTGGCAGATCATGGCGGTGGTGGTGGATTTACCGACACTGCCGGTGATGCCCACAATTGCGGCGCAGCAGCGCTGCACAAATAAATTAATCTCAGTGGTGATGGGAACACTGCGGCGAAGCGCCGCCTGCAAAAACTCGGATTTATCCTTATCCACCGCCGGATTCACCACCAGCAGATCGGCGTGCTGCAAAATGGCCACATCGTGCCCGCCCAGCGCCAATTCACACCCCGTCCCGGCCAGTTGGGCCACGGACTCCGTGAGTTTCTCGGCAGGTTCCATATCGGTGACCACCACGTGGCAGCCTTGCTGACACAGCCACCGGCTAACCCCCACACCGCCCCCAAACCGGCCCAGACCCATCACCACAACGCGCATCTGCGGGGAAACGGTGGTCAATGAATGGTTTTTGGTCATAGTTTTTGGGTTCAGTTGCAAGGACTTCAAGCCGCAGCCGGCTCTCAGCGTCTGGTGTCGCGCAGCGCTGCGGCGATCTCGCGGCGCGTGTCGAGCACCGATTGCAGCACGGCTTTGGACCACTGCTGATCCGAAAAGCCGGCATATTTTTTATCTTGATACGCAAAAATAATGGAGCGACTGGCGGAAATTACCGCCCCGTGCCCGGCGGGGTCGAATACGTGGGCACAATCATGAAGATTGCCGCCCTGGGCTCCGATACCGGGTATCAAAAAAAGAGTGTGCGGCAACGCGCGGCGCAAATGGATCAGCGAATCCCGCGTGGTGGCACCCACCACCGCGCCGACCGAGCTGAAACCGCCGCCACCCATCAGCCCCTGGCCCCAGGAAGCAATCCGATCCGCCACGTGTTGATAAAGGGGCCGTCCGTCGGCGGCGGGTATTTCTTGAATTTCACCGGCGCTGGGGTTGCTGGTGCGCAGCAGAATAAAAACCCCTTTACCCGTCTTTTGGGCGATATCGGTGAAGGGCTTGATGCCATCAAAACCAAAATAAGGATTGATGGTGATGGCATCCGGTCCGGCGGAGTGGCCCAGATCGCCAAAGGTGTTGTCGGCCAGAGTGGCAAGAGCATATTGTTCAGCGGTGTGGCCGATATCAGCGCGTTTTACATCGCCGATGACCAGCAATCCAGCCGCTTGGGCTTGTTGTACCAGACGAACATAGGCCTGCCAGCCCAGCCATTGGTAGCGCTCAAAATAGGCGCTGTTGATTTTCACGGCGGGCACGTGGCTGGCCACCACGGCGATGATTTGCCGGCAAAAGTCGAACATGGCGTTGACACAATGGTCGGCCCGGGCAGAGTCATTCATGCCCGGCTGAGAAGTAATGGCCGCCGGCAGCTTTTCATAAACGGGATCCAACCCCAGAATCAACGGGGTTTGCCGTTGGTCAATGGCGGCGAGCAGACGGTCGGCGAAATTGGCAATAGCCATGGAAAAATCCCTGATGCGTATCCTGTCGGCCTAAGGCATGGATAAATTCAGGTCGCGGCGATAGAGCGAGAAGAGTTCCATGAACTGGGAATTGAACACAAAATTAAAATCCGGAAACTTCATTCCCGACAGGTTCTGGTCAATATGCGAAAACATGAGATCCACCGTGCCCACCGCGAGTTCCATCGGAGCACCGCCATGCCACGTCCGGGAGGCGATGCGGCCCTCGATGGAAGCACCGGTTTCGTTGAGTTGGCTGATGGCGGCCCGATAAACGATTTGTTCGCCGGGGCGCACCAGCCGGTCAAACGAGGCCTGGTTGATTTTGGCAAGAATCACCTTTTCCTTGAATTCCCGCACCGCGCCAACCAGAATACCGCTGGTTTGTGCCATGCCCTCTATCATCAGGCTGGCGGGCATGATGGGAAATCCCGGAAAATGATCCTGCAGATGATCCTCTGAAAGCGTGACATTTTTGATGGCCACGGCACTTCTGCCAGGCTCAAAGCTTTCAAAGCGGTCGATCCAGATCCAGCGCACCCACCGGCCCCTTGTTTTAAATCAGGCCGTCTTTGTGGCCGATGAACTTCACCAGGTCCATCACGCGGTTGGAATAGCCCCATTCGTTGTCGTACCAGCTTACCAGCTTGAAAAACCGCGAATTGAGTTCAATTCCGGCATTGGCATCGTAAATGCTGGAACGGGAATCGCCGAGGAAGTCGCTGGAGACCACCATATCTTCCGTATAGCCGAGAATACCTTTCAGCGGGCCGGCCTCCGACGCTTTTTTAATGGCGGCGTTGATTTCAGCCATAGAGGTTGGCTTTTGGGTGCGGACGGTCAGGTCCACCACGGAAACATCAGGGGTGGGAATACGGAAGGACATGCCGGTGATTTTGCCCTTTAGTTCAGGAATGACCAGAGTTGTGGCCTTGGCGGCACCGGTGGCGGCGGGAATCAGGTTTTGGCCGGCTCCGCGACCGCCGCGCCAATCCTTTTTCGACGGCCCATCCACCGTCGGCTGCGTGGCGGTGGTGGCGTGAACAGTGGTCATCAGGGCTTCTTCCACGCCGAAATGATCGTGAATCACCTTGACCAGCGGAACCAGACAGTTGGTGGTGCAACTGGCGTTGGAAACAATGACATCCGTGGCGGGGTTGAATTTTTGTTCATTGACACCCATGACAAAAGTGGGGGTTTCCTTGTCCTTGGCGGGGGCGGAAATAATAACCCGTTTAGCGCCGGCGGCCAGGTGTTTACCAGCCCCTTCGCGATCCGTAAAAAGTCCCGTGGATTCAATGACATAGGAAACATGCAGATCCTTCCAGGGCAAGGTGGCCGGATCACGCACGGACACGGTTTTGATGAAATGGCCGTTGACGACAATGCCTTCTTCTCCGCGCACATTCACTTCGCCCTTGAAGCGACCGTGGGTGGAATCGTAGCGTAGCAGGTAGGCGAGATTGTCCGGCGGCACCAGGTCGTTAATCAGGACAAACTCAATCTGCGGATCATCCACGCCGGCCCGAAAAACCAGGCGTCCGATGCGGCCGAAACCATTGATACCAACTCGAATTTTAGCCATTGAAAAACTCCTTCATCATCATCAAGTCCGGCAGCGGAGCTACAACAACATGCTCCGATGACCGGGCGAATTCCAAGCCCGTGATAGTACAGGATAACGGCGGTGGAACGCAAGCTGCCGAAAAACCCCGACCGGATACCTCCCGCCGAGGCGAAATTTAGGTTGACGCAGCCCACAGCCAGCACCACATTGCGCTCGGCCAACCGATAGCCGGGCTGGCGCGGTTTGGCCACACCCAGAGGAACACGGCACACGGCCGCAGGCCATGGCAGATACTTTAGATCAACCGGCCGGGCCGAAACAATTCGCCAACCAGCGGACGGGCATACTTCAGGTAGGCTTCGGTGATGTCGCAGCCATGGGTCACAAAAAGTGTGTCCAATGGCTTGGTCAGCCGGGCTACATTGGTTAAGGCCGTGGGGAACATCTCTATTTTGTATGGTGCATCACTGATGCGTTTGATGGCCACGGAACCGCTGGCCAGCCCCTGGGGTGAAGTCAGGGCATATTCCACCGCCTTGTGTCCGCAGAGCCGGGCTTCCGCCGCATCGGTCGGGCTGACAATAGTCGGAAAGCTGCGCTGCAGATAACCGAAGGTGTCCGCCCGGACGCGCAACTTGCCGCCAGTTTTGGTCTGCAGCGCTGCGCCGAGTTTGGTTTTGACCAAATCCCCCAGATAATCACCCAAGGCCCCTGTACCGGACAGTTGCTTGTTGCCATGGGCATCCACCTCGCCGCCGGTCACAATGCGCTCCGCCACCAGGCTGGCTTTATCTCCGGCCACGTAACGAATGCCTTCGCTGACGGCAATCACACAACGGCCCAGCTTGGTGTAAACGCGGTCCACATCCGCTAAAAATTGATCTTCCTTGAAATCCACCTCGGGTACGTAAATCAGGTGGGGGCCGTCGGTGGAATCATACCGGGCCAAGGCACTGGCCGCAGTCAGCCAGCCAGCGTCGCGGCCCATGATGACATCGATTTTCACGCCCTTGAGCGACCGATTGTCCGCATCGTCGCCCATTAAGGCCAGGGCCACAAAGCGCCCCGCCGAGCCATAGCCGGGGCAATGATCGGTGGTGCGAAGATCATTATCAATGGTTTTGGGAATATGGTACAGGTGCAGGGGATAGCCAGCCTTGACAGCCATCTCGCTGACAATGCGCGCGGTATCGGCGGAATCATTGCCGCCAATGTAAAGAAAATATCCAACGTTGTGCTTCTTAAACGCTTCCAGAATTTTCTGGCAATAAGCTTCATCCGGTTTGTCGCGGGTCGAGCCTAAGGCTGCCGATGGCGTTTGGGCCACCCGTTCGAGCAAATCCGCCGGGGTATGTTCCAGTGGAATGAAATCGCCATTGATAATACCGCGCACCCCGTGTCGGGCACCGAGAATTCCTTCTATCTGCGGGTGCTTTTTGAGTTACAGGATCGCCCCCACCAGGGATTGATTGATGACCGCGGTGGGTCCACCCGATTGTCCGATGACCGCATTAACCTTGGTTGCCATTTTAATAAGCTCCTTTCAAAAGCATCTCAACCGCCGGACGCACCCGGTGCAGGAGTATAGCGTTTCTTAACTGGCTCGTCAGCGGTGAGGCAGGCCGGTGCCGGCCATCGATGCGGCCCGGTAGGGGGCGGGTTGTTGGCCAGGCCGGGGTGCCATTTTGTAAACACCTCAGGCCTGCGGTCTGCGGGCGTGGGCGCGCGACCGGCCTTTGGCCTGGCGCTGCAAACTTACTTCCGGCAGATCCCGGACGGCTTTGCGCAAGGCCGCATCCCACTGATCCTGCATGCGCTGGAAATCGCGGTCCTCCGTTTCAAACCGGCGCAGATGATCCAACTGCAAAGTATTGGCATAATACACAGCCACATCCACAGGCGGCCCGACGGCCACGTTGGAACGCATCGTGGACCCCAGCGAAATTAAAGCATATTTAACGGCCTGAGCCAGTGACGTGGCATCGAAGCGCACACCCCGGTCCAAAATCGGCCGGCCATATTTGCTTTCGCCGATCTGCAGATACGGGCTGTCTTCCGAGGCCCGTAATGGATTGCCCTGCGGGTAAATGAGATAGAGGTCGGTGGGTTCATGGTCGATTTGGCCGCCCAGAATAAAATGTACATTAAACTGCTGGTGGTCGCGTTCCAGTGATGGACGATCCTGCTCCGCCACCCGGCGGACCTGTTCCCCCACGACACGGGCGGCATCATACATATTGTCCACGGCGGCCAACCCGCGACCGGCGGCAAAATCCCGTTGCAGCAAGGTGATGACCGATTGGCTGCAAGACAAGCTGCCGCTGACCAGGGCGATCATGGCCCGCTGCCCCGGGATAACAAATGGATGGAGTTTGCGGCTGATATTGGCCTGATCGTATCCGGCATTGGTGCGACAATCAGCCGCCAAAACCAGCCCTTCCCGGGTGAGAATGCCAAGACAATAGGTCATCGAATTGCTCCGGATTAAATCCAATCAACACTTCATCAAATCGGGGAAAAGAGGCCGCCACTGCTGTCATGGAGGGCCTTGTTGCTGCTGTTGCTGCTGCTGCATTTGTTCATCAAGTGTCCACGGCAGAATAGAGCTTGGATTGCTGCGATAAGTAGGAATATCCAAAGCCCGGCTGCGCTCCCCCACCAAACGCCCGGGGACTTCGGCTAATTCTTGAGTCTGCAGTTGCACGGCCATGGTTTCACGGGCCAAACCATGATAGACGCCTTTGTGGGGCGGAACATCGCGATAACTGCGCCCCACCGCCACCTTCACAAAATTTTCCCCGACCACGCTGGCATTGGTCGGATCAAAGGCCACCCAGCCCACCGATGGAAAGTAGAGTTCGCACCAGGCATGACTTTCGGAAGTACCACGAAAGGCTTTGGACCCCGGGTGGATAAAACCGCTCACGTAGCGTGCAGGGATACGCAACATTCTGGCCAGACCGATCATCAGATGGGTAAAATCCTGGCACACGCCGCGTCCATGTTGCAGCACTTCCGTGAGCGAGGTGGACGTGGTGGTAATGCCTTTTTCGTAAATAAAGTTTTGGGTGATGAACTCCATCATGCGGCGCACCAGGGCAATCAGGCGGGTTGGCCGCTGGGGCAGCATCTGCTGGGTCACGGCTTCCAGCGGCGGACATTTGCACACAATATCGTCAAAGCGCAAAAAATCACGCAAGACGTAATCCAGCGGGTCCGCGAGAGGCCAGGTATCGTCCAGCTTGTCGAGCACGTAAGCCGGAGCACTGGTATCCACCAGGCTGGTGGCGGCAATTTCGACATTGCGGTGCCGTGCCACTATCGAAAATGCATGCACGGTATTGCCCAGCCAGTCAAAATAGCTGCTGACTTCGGTGGGTGGCCCAATGGCCAGCTCAAAAGAGAGCCGATGCTGCAAGGGTTCGTGGCAAGGAGCCATGCGCAATTCCATCACGGTTTCGCTGATGAGCGCGTCGTAGGATAGCCGCGTGGTATGCGTAGCTTTAATCAGCATCGCCAAGAATCCTTTTCAAGTCGCCGGGTGCCGCAGGTCGGGCAACCGCGGCAGCATCCAACGCCCGCATAAACCACTGGTCCTGGACGGCCACGGCTGCGGTGGCTGCAGCCAGCCGCGTGCGCTCCAGAAAGGCCCGCAGTTCGTCTGGTTGGTCAGGAAGTCCCTGCGGATACTGCAATTCGCCAAGCAGGCGGCCGAGCAGTCTTTGGGCTTCGCGTCCGGCATCGGCCGAAAGCATGGCGCGAATGCGGTCCACGCTTTGCAGGGCGTGGCGCACACAAAACAGCACACTGCGCGGAAACGACGGTTCAAAAATAACAAACGCGGCCACGCCGGCAGCATCCATTTCATGCGGATGCAGGCGTCGAAACGCTTCTATACTGCAACAAGCCCGGAGCACAGCCATCCATTGCAGCACCCGCAGCGATGGTTCCAGGCCGGCTTCCACAGAATCAAGGGAACTGAATTTCGCCGCCAGAATGCGGCAGGTCATATCCACCCGCTCCAGGTATTTGGAAAGCTGCATGAAGAGCCAGACCTGTCCGTGATCCAGGGTTTGATCGGTGACTCCCTGGAACAGCAGTGAACCGGTCATCACCTGCCGGTAGCGTTCCTGGGGGGCATCGGCAAAACGAGGGCCGGCGTCTTCGCCTTGAAAGGACCAATACAAGGTGTTGAGGTGCTCCCACATTTCCGCAGAAATACTTTCACGTATGCTGCGCGCATTTTCGCGGGCCTTGGTGATGCAACTCACCAGGCTGTTGGGATTGGCCGGATCCAGCACCAGATGCCGCGAGATGATGTGTATAAAGTCGGTGCTGCTGGCGCACTGTGCGTGCCAGGGATCATAACGGTCGCTCTGCTGGGCAATGACCAGAACATCGCGGCATAACTGGTCAGTCAAGGCTTCATCCAGATCACCGGTGCCGGTGAGCATGTCGGTGCTGACCAGCAAAATTCGCGCCAGATGCTCGCTACGCTCCACGTAGCGGCTCATCCAATAACTGGCATCGGCCACCCGCGCCGGCAACGATTGTCTGGATCCGGAATTGGACCGGTCCAAAGGCACCCTGATTGGACTGTAGGTCATGGTGGTGCTCCGTTCTCCAGCACCCAGGTATCTTTGCTGCCGCCGCCCTGAGAACTGTTCACGACCAGACTTCCGCGCTGCAGCGCCACCCGCGTCAAGCCGCCGGGCATCACCCGGATGGTCGAGCCATAAAGGATGTAAGGCCGCAGATCAATCCGCCGGCCCTCAAAGTTGTCGGCGATCAGACTGGGATGCTGGCTAAGTTCCACCACCGGCTGGGCGATAAAATTACGGGGATCGGACCGGATCCTGCTTGCGAATTCATCACGCCGGGCCTGGTCGGCCTGATGACCCATCAACATGCCGTACCCGCCGGCCTCATTGGTGGACTTGACCACCAGTTCATCCAGATGTTCCAGCACGTATCGGCGGTCATCCTCGCGGGCACACACATAGGTGGGCACATTGGGCAACACCGGATCCTGCTGGAGATAGAAACGGATCATTTCCGGCACCCACGGGTAAATAGCCTTATCGTCGGCGATGCCGTTGCCCACGGCGTTGGCCAGAGCCACATGACCCATGCGATAGGCGTTCATCAAGCCCGGCACCCCCAGCAGACTGTTGGATCGGAAGCACAGCGGATCGAGAAAATCATCATCCAGGCGGCGATAAATCACGTCCACGCGGCGCAAGCCGGAGGTGGTGCGCATGTACACGCAATTATTTTCCACCAGCAGATCGCGGCCCTCCACCAATTCCACCCCCATCTGCCGAGCCAGAAAACTATGCTCAAAATAGGCCGCGTTAAAAATGCCCGGCGTCAGCACCACCACACAGGGAT
>JAKAYZ010000042.1 GCA_021816165.1 Planctomycetota bacterium
GACCCATCAGCCAACGCGGCCTTGGGCATTGGATTCACGCTTCGTGGGCCGGTCGAACACGCTGCATCTGTGAAGCAGCAGCACTTCCCCACTTAACGGGCTGTCTGCGGTTCAATACCACCGACATCACCCCGGCCCGGCACAATCTGGACGAACCGCAAGAATTAATATTGTCTGAAGCGGCGCTAAACCTGCGCTTCACAGTAATAAAATGTTTCGTATGGTTGGTCGCTATGGTTGACGTCGGTGGCAACGGCCCGGCACAACTGCACGGCCAGTACCATTTTGCGCATTCCATGGTACGTCCGACGAAAAATCGCCAGAGTCTGCAACCAACCACGATTTGTTCTCTCCGGATAAACGCTGTAAAAATCCCATAACGCCCTTGCCCAACGCTCTCCGGTTACCATCGCTCACTTTCGCCATCCACACACCTGCTTGCGAACGGGTGTGGCTTGAAGTTGTCTAATGGCTGGTTTAACCCAGCTATCTCAATACGTTTTAGCGGGGCGCATTCTTAACCCGGCTTCGGCAGTTTGCAGCGGTTTGTGGTCAAAAACCATCGCGAAGTTGTCCAGACGCCATCGACAGAGGCATCTTTGTAATGCCGGTGGATGGGGCGGTGGCCAAGGAGCCTGCCCGGGTAAAAATAATTTTTCCTCCAGCGCAAAAGTTCCCGTTGACGTGCCGATCTTCCGACTGCATGATGTTAAAAAGCAGATGCCGGTGGACGGCCGAACGATTCTCAAGAGTGTGGATGATGAAAACTGCCAACACGCATAGCTTAAGCGCCGATACTACCGCGATTATTGATCCGGCCGGCCTTGAACAAAAACCGCTGCGGCGACGACGCGTGCTGAAAATCGGGCTGTTTTTTGGTGAAATGGGTATCTACGGTGAGCGGGCCATCGAGGCGATATCCACGGCCGCCAGCGCCCTGAACGGCAGGGTGCGCATTCTTGTGGCCCGACTGCGCGAAATTGCGCCCGTCGATGTACAAACCCGACGGCTGGATGGGGCGATCCTCGGCTGGTGGGATACGCCGGACGACCTGCTGACGATTCTGGAAAGAACTCGATTGCCGTGCGTGGATATCTGGGGAAGCCGCCCTGCTGACTTTGTACCGTACAAAGTCCTGCCGGACGATGGCGCGGTGGGTCAAATGGCGGCGGAACATTTTTTGAAGCGGGGCTTTACCCAATTTGCCTATTACGGGCTGCCCAAATCCTTCCAGCACCAGTGGGAATTTCGCCGTCGGCAAGGTTTTGTTGAGACCGTCGAGCGCGCCGGCTTTGCCTGCCACTGTTTTGAAAGCACCGCCGCCGGTTGGGAACAACTCCACGAGGAGCGGTACCTGACCAGCTTGGAAAAGTGGCTCAAATCAATCCCCAAGCCGGTTGGCATGCTGTGCTGTATTGACCCGATGGCGTACGAGGTGATCCGTCTGGCATGGAAACACCACATTCGCGTGCCTGATCAACTTGCCGTCTGCGGCGTTGATAATTGGCTTTGGGTGTGCAAGCTGGCCAACCCGCCTATCAGCAGCATTCCATTGGATGGAGCAACGGCAGGGGCCGAGGCGTTGAGGCTTTTAATCGACGTGATAGATGGCCGACAGCGCCTACCCAAGACGGTTTTCATCCCCCCATTACCGCTCGAAGCCCGCGGTTCAACCGATGTGTACAACTTTTCAGATGAGGAAGTGGTGCGGGCGATTCGGTACATTCGAGATCATAGCCACCTGCCGATCACGATTGAGCAGATCATGGAAAATTCATTTATCTCGCGGCGAGCCATGGAGATGCGTTTCAAACAGGCGACCGGTGAAACACTGCAGAAGGCCATCTGGCAGGCGCATGCCGATCAGGCCAAGCGGTTGCTGCTGGAATCCCACATGGCGATGTCGGATGTGGCCGATAAGTCGGGTTACCGGAGCGCCGCGGTATTTAACGTGATGTTTCGGAAGCATACGGGGATGACTCCCACGGAATTTCGCCGTCGCAAACTGCGCAAACGAAATTAGCCTGTACGCCCCCCTGGCGGCCGTCCTGTAATGCAATAAAAACTTTGCGCCTATTATAAAAATTTTTACGTCCACGCTAGTGGTAATCCTAAACCAAAGTAGTAAACTCATCGGTGAGCTAAAGGGGGCTGAAGTGTAGATTTCAGCCCGCCAATCGAGTTTGGGATGTGCAGAGAGCAATTTTGGACATGGCATTTAGCCAGGTCGTACCGGGAAAGTGGGCTGCTTGTTGAACTTCGCAATGCGCGAGGGCGAGAAAAGCCGCCGGAGACGGTTTTGGCTGTTTTTTCAGGAGTCTCTGTTATGGGAAAACACATATCTACTCTAAGCTTGGCGCTCGGTGCAGTCATCGCCGCGGGTGCCTGGGCCGGTGCGGCATCGGCCACACCTACCATCCTCTTCAGTACCACTGGAGATTTCTCCACATGGGCGGGTAATGCCGGGGGGACAACGACGACCAACGGGGTTACAGTTGTGGTTCCCACCGTCACCACCGTCGCCACCGTTACCACCCCCACCGAAGGGGGCACCATTAATGGCATCGGCAATAACAGCCCATCCGGAGATGTGGCCGGTGCAACCGGTACCGCCGGTGCCTTGCAAATTACGTTTCCAAATGGATCTGGCCTTTCTGGCACAAACATCGGAACCTACAACGTGGTGGCGTCTGGACCCAACATCAGTGGAACCTACAACGCAGGCGTCTATACCCCCACGGCTGCCATCAGCGCCTTTGATTCCGGCGGTACCCTGAGCTTTGATGTGACCCCGCCAACTGGCAATACGTTTTTTCTCGCTCCCCTGCTATTGCTGAATTACCCCGGACAATATAAGCAAATGCAGACCACTATGAGCAGTACAGCGGATGCCAATGGGTTCTACACCGCATCGGTATCGCTTGCTGGCATTCCGAGTATCGCTACTGCAGAGGCCGCAAGCTACCTAAATAACGGCTATGGCTATTTCAACATCGGCGTTATTTTCAACACAGGTGCTCCGGTCGGATCAACGGCGGAAATCACCAACTTTGAAATTACCCCCACGCCGGAACCGGCATCCATCGGTTTATTCGGGGCGGGGGCCGCAGCGCTGTTGCTGCTTGGCCGCAAGCGGCTGACACGCTGAATGGCACAGCCCAACGGCTAAACCCGTGTCGTAAAGAAAAACAACGGCCGGTGCGCTTCACAGGTCTGACATTTACACCCGATGGTCAGATCACGCACCGGCCGTTTTTCCATCAAGGTGTCGGCGGCACTTTCGTTTTGTCGCCATTTGGGGCAGGATAACAGGCTCCTGGCCTTTGCAAGAAAGCGTTCTTTATGCCCAAATCTGATAGTCGCCCTGCCCGCATCCCATCGAGCAACAGTTCCACCACTTTGCCCACAACCTTTTCGCGCCGCGAGGCAGTCGCCGTATTGGCCGGCGCGGCGGCCCTTTCCGCCATCGGTTCTGCGAAAGGCCGGGGTGCCGATCCCCGCTACCGTTTTCCTGGCGATGGACACGCTCAGGTAAAATACCGCTGGCAAAATGTCCGCATCGGTGGCGGGGGTTTTGTTACCGGCATCATCACCCACCCGCGCACCCGCACCGTATTTGCCCGCACCGATGTTGGCGGTGCCTACCATTGCGATTCCGACACTCAACACTGGACTCCCATAACGGATTGGGTCGGCGGACCGGACTATTCACTATCCGGCATCGAAAGCCTCGCGATCGATCCACACCACCCCGATCGGGTCTACATTGCGGCGGGGATGTACACCCAGCGCTGGGCACCCCATGCCGTCATGTTGCGGTCGGATGACAGGGGCCGCTCATTTCAGGGCGTGCGCGTCCCCTTTAAATGCGGCGGAAATGAAGCCGGGCGCTTCAATGGCGAACGGCTTATGGTCGATCCACATCATCCGGATATCCTGCTTTTTGGCAGTCGGCTCGATGGCTTATGGAAAAGCACCGATGCCGCCCGAAGTTGGGATCGCATCAGGAGTTTCCCCATTCCCGACGGTACACACGGCGTGGGAATTGTCAGCGTGGTTTTTAATCCGGACAGTGGTCGGCCGGGTTTACCAACACTGGAGATTTTCGTCGCCGTGTCGCGACGATCGGATAATCTTTACCGCAGCGGTGACGCCGGCAAGACATGGCATGTCGTGCCGGGCCAGCCGCGGGGGCTGCGCCCCAACCACGCGGTCCTCTCACCCGATGGATGGGTGTACATCAGTTATGGCAAAGAGCCCGGCCCGAACACCATGACCGACGGTGCCGTGTGGAAATTTCATCCTGCCAGTGGTCAATGGAAAGATATTACACCCATCCACCCGGCCGCGCGACATGAGAGTTTTGGTTACGGAACCGTGGCGGTGGATGTTCGCCATGCGGGGGTCGTCATGTGCGCGACATTCTGCCGGTGGAACGGGGGCGATATTATTTTTCGTTCCACCGACGGCGGACGCCATTGGCGACCCATATCCCCTCGCCACGGGGGCATTTGGGATGTGGCCAGCGCACCGTGGCTGCGCTTTCACCGCCTTGAGCCGATGGTAACCAACTGGATCGGCAGCCTGCAGATCGACCCCCATAACTCCAATCGTGTCTGGTACACCACCGGCTGGGGCATATTTCGGTGTGACAACATCATGGCCGCCGATGACGGGGGTATGACAGATTGGGTGTTTGACTGCAACGGCTTTGAGGAAACGGTCATTAATGATCTGGCCAGTCCGATGCGTGGCCCGCATCTGGTGAGCGCTATGGGGGATATCAGTGGCTTTCGGCATGATGATTTGCGTATCTCCCCTCCGCACGGGTTTTATCCGCGCGGGTGTGGCAGCAACACCTGCATCGCTGTAGCCGCACTGCACCCGGATTTTATGGTCCGCACTTTCGGCGGGCAGAAGGTCAACATCGCGTATTCCACATCGGGCGGGCGCGAGTGGCAATTTTTTCCGCATCAGCCGCACGGTGCCCAGTATGGCCGGGCAGCCGTGAACAGCAACGGTTCGGCGATTGTATGGACACCATCCAGTGGAGCGTGGAACGCCCCCGACCGACCGGTTTATTACACACATGATTCCGGCCGGTCATGGCATGCGAGCCGGGGCATTTCAGGCGGACTAGCCACATGCGCCGACCCCATTAATGACCAGCGCTTTTACGCCTTTGAGTCGCAGCGCGGCGCGTTGCTCGCCAGCCATGACGCCGGTGCCATATTCCGTGATGTGCTAAGCGGCCTGCCGCATGCCGCCGGCGAATTAAGGGCTGTCTCCGGTCGTGAAGGTGAGGTATGGCTTGCCAGCGGTGCAGGGTTATACCACGTGAAAATTGACGATCGACATCTTCATCGGTGCGCCGCGATCAACAGCGCCACCCATGTCGGCTTTGGACGGGCCGCCCCAGGGGGGCCATATCCGGCGATTTATGTTGTTGGCGTATCGAAGGGCGTTTATGGGTTTTACCGTTCCATAGATGCCGGTGTCACCTGGCGAAGAATCAACGACTTTTACCATCAATTTTTCGACATTAGTTGTATCATAGGCGACCCGCGTATCTTTGGCCGCGTTTACCTCGGCACAAGCGGGCGCGGCATCATATTTGGCGATATCACATAGGCGGCTTCTATTAACCGAGTAAGGGGGTATTATGAACCACACGCGACGGTCTTTTGTTAAGATGGCAGGTGGAGTGTTGGCGGCCACCGTTGGCGTATCGGCGGCTGGTGCCGAAGTGAAGCGATCTGCAATCGGGGATGGGCCAGTGAGTGCGGTAAACGAACTACCTGATGGCGTGCTGATTACGTTGCCAAACAGCACCATGAAAATTGAAATCTACACGCCCGGCGTGATCCGCGTGCTTGTATGCCCCGGCACAGCCGCCCCTCAACATGAAAGCCTCGCCGTCATTGCCAGGCCGCAGACGCATGGCTGGCACCTGCACGAGACCGGCCATGACGTGAAAATATCGACTGAAGCAATAACGGTATACGTGGAAAAATCCAGTGGATCAGTCCGCTTTGCTGATGCCACCGGGCAATTTATCACCGAAGAGGTAGCGAAGCATGGGCGGGAACTCACGCCATGGACATTCAAAGATGTCCCCACTTATCACGTTCGTCAAGCTTTCAAGTTGCAGACCGATGAGGCCATTTACGGGCTTGGCCAGCACCAGCAGGATGTGATGAATTATCGGGGCAAATCGGTCCATCTGGAACAGCAGAATATGCATGTCGCCATCCCGGTGCTGGTGTCCAATCGCGGTTACGGCATATTTTGGGATAACCCGGCGATCACCAATGTGGATGTGGGGCAAAAGACCGCTGACGAGCTTTCGTGGGATTCGCAGGCCGGTTCATGCCTTGATTATTATTTTATGTATGGTCCGGAAATCGATGCCGTCATCGCCGGTTACCGCACCATCACCGGGGCGGCGCCCATGCCTGGTAAATGGGTATGGGGATTCTGGCAATGCAAAAATCGCTATAAAACGCAGGCACAAATTCTCGGTGTGGCCGGCACATACCGATCCATGAAAATCCCCATTGACGGCGTGGTGCAGGACTGGTTCTATTGGCACCCGCATCCATGGGGATCGAATGAATTTGCCTTCACCCGTTATCCCGACCCGCGGGATATGATTCATTCGCTTCACCGTGAAAAGATCCATTTTATGATTTCAGTGTGGGCCAAATTTCAGCCCGGATCGGCCAATTACAAATTATTAAAGGATGCGGGTGTTCTGTATCCCCTTACCGGTGGCAACAACCCGATGTGGAATCCGGCCGCCAGCTATTACGACGCCTTCAGTCCCCTGGGGCGCAAACTTTACTGGGACATCCTTAATAAGGATTTATTTGCTCTGGGTGTTGATGCATGGTGGCTTGATGCGTCCGAACCGGAACTTGGCGGCAACTGGGGCCAGTTTGCAAATGTGAAAACCCACCTTGGCTACGGCGAATTTGTCTACAACGCCTACCCGCTGATGCATACCACGGCCGTTTATGAGGGCCAACGGTCGGTTAGTGATTCCAAGCGGGTTATGATACTCACCCGCTCGGCCTGGGCCGGCCAGCAACGCAATGCCGCGTTCACATGGTCGGGCGATATCACGGGCACGTGGGAAGTTTTCCGGGCGCAAATTGCAGCCGGCATCAATTTTTGCCTCAGTGGTATCCCATTCTGGACCACCGACACCGGAGGCTATACGTTTTCCAAGCCGCCCAGTGATCCTGCATACGCCGAGCTTTTCACCCGCTGGTTTCAGTTCAGCACCTTCTGCCCCATGTTCCGCGTACATGGCGTCAGCTACCCCAAGGAAATGTGGCGCTTCGGCCCCAAATTTATGCCGATTTTAGAAAAATTCGACCACTTACGCTATCGCCTCATGCCTTACATCTATTCCTGCGCCTGGCAGATCACGCACAGGCACTACACACTCATGCGCGGCCTGGTGATGGATTTCCGCACCGACCCACGCACGGCCGACATTGGCGATCAGTTCATGTTCGGGCCGGCCATGCTGGTCAGCCCGGTGGTAAAAGCCGGGGCGGTATCCCGTCAAGTCTATCTGCCGGCGACCACGAAATGGTACGATTTCTGGACGGGTGAGTTAATGAATGGTGGCCAAAACATGCATGCGGCGGCGGAAATTGATTCGCTGCCGCTGGCGGTTCGGGCGGGTTCGATCATTCCAATGGGGCCGCTGGTGCAAACCGCCATGGATACGGCCGATCCGATGGAAATCCGCATTTATCCGGGTGCCGATGCGGAATTTACTCTGTATGAAGATCAAGGCGATACCTACAACTACGAAAAGGGCGCTTACGCAACCATCCAGATTACATGGGACGATCAAGCCGCGCGCTTGACCATCGCTGATCGTCAGGGCACTTTTGTCGGTATGTTGCGGCACCGCACGTTTAATATCGTACGGGTAGAAAAGGGGCGCGGCATTGGTATGGAACCGTGTGAGCCGAACGCCGCCATCCATTATGACGGCAGCGCGATGAGCATCCACCTGCCGGCATAATCGCGGCGATGGCCCTGCGCCGCCAATGGTCCATATACCATGCCAGTCCGCGATCACCGGACATGTTCGCTTGCGGCTCAGGCGTCGATACGGCTTGCAATAAATACGAATCATTTCCCATGTTTCGATGTGCATGGCGAACCAACCCAAGTTAAGATTCCTTTCGCTGTCAACGACTGTTACTGTAATACTCGCGCTGGGCGAGCGGTGTTTTCTGGCCGCCGGGTTGAGCCAAGCACGGTACCGGATGGAGTTCCCCGCAAAATGCAGGAAGAGGAACTGATCAGAATCTTAATGAAGACTCGGGTTGGCCTCTTGGGTTATATTCAAAGTATCGTGCGTAGTGCAGAATTGGCAGAAGACATTTTCCAGGATGTGTGTGTGATTGCCATTGAGAAACGTGCTTCGTTGGCCGATCGGCAGAATGTTGCAGCGTGGCTGTACAAGTCGGCGCGATTTGAGGCGTTGAACCGCCTGCGGAAGCGTGCGAAGAAGGAACTGCTACTCAGCGATCATTTGCTGGACCTGCTGGATGCAGAGTTTCAGAAGGCGGACGATGAAAGTGCCAGCCATATCTTGTTCGATGCCATCCGCCATTGCGTGCAGCTTTTGTCTCCCAGCGCCCAGTTGCTTATCCAGTATCGCTACACGCGGGGAATGGATTATGCTCAAATTGCGGCCGAGGTGGGCAGGTCAAGCAATAGCTTGTATGTGACATTTTGTCGAATTCACGCCTCGCTTGCACAATGCGTTGAAAAATACCGCAGGGAGGCGCGTGCCAATGGTTAGCGAAAATCCTATGGATAAGGCAAACGAAAATATTCCGGAAGATTTTCTTCAGCTTGTGTGGAATTATTTTGAGGGGCCTGCAGATCCCCAGGTGGTGATGGAACTTAAT
>JAKAYZ010000043.1 GCA_021816165.1 Planctomycetota bacterium
ATTTTATCGGTAAGGATATCGTGTATTTCCATGCCCTGTTCTGGCCGGCAATGCTTTTCGGTGCCGGGTTGCGCCCCCCCACCCGCTTGGCGGTCCATGGGCACCTCACGGTGAACGCGGAGAAAATGTCCAAAAGCCGAGGCACATTCATCAGCGCTCTCCAGTACGCCCGTTATCTGGACCCGCAATGGCTGCGGTACTATTTCGCGACGCGGCTGACCGGCGCACCATCCGATCTGGACTTGAGCTTTGAAGATTTTACCGCCCGTGTCAACAGTGAATTGGTGGGCAAGCTGGCTAATCTCATCAGCCGGGCCGCCCCCATGTTAAACCGCCTGTTGAACGGCGAAACGGGTGTACCCGTGGTAGACGCCCTGCCGCTGCTGGAGCAAATCCGGCAGGCCAAACCGGAAATTGGCCAGGCTTTTGAAGAGCGCAACTTCGCTGCGGCCACCCGACAGATTTGCGCCCTGGCCGACAAGGCCAATAAATTCGTGGAAGACAACGCCCCGTGGGTGCTGGTAAAGACCGATGCCCAGGCCGCCCGTGGAGTGTTGACGGCCGCTTTGGAGGCCGGTCGAATTTTGACGATTTATCTCAAGGCCATTGTTCCGCAATTTGCACGCAGCGTGGAACAATGTCTGAACATTGAGCCGCTGGAATGGCGGCACATTGAAGATTCCATGCCGGCCCACAAGATCAACGCTTTTGCTCATCTGGTGACCCGCGTGGATGATAAAGCTGTACAATCACTACTTCAGGAGAACATGATGACTGAACCTTCTGCCGTCACCCCGCCATCCGCGACACCTCCGACGGCGTCCGGCGGAACGAGCGCCGCCGCGAATCCGTCACCGGCCGCATCTGGTCCCGTGGAACCACTGGCCCCCATCTGCACCATTGAGCAATTTGCTGCGGTGGACCTGCGCGTGGCCCGCGTGATTTCGGCAGAGGATTTGCCGGGCAGCGATAAGCTGCTGAAACTGCAACTCGATGCCGGGGCACTCGGAAGCCGCGTTGTTCTGGCCGGCATCAAAAAGGCGATTGCCGCAGACCAGCTTCCCGGTCGATTGGTAATATTTTGCGCCAATCTGGCCCCACGCAAAATGAAACTCGGCACCAGTGAAGGCATGGTGTTGGCCAGTGGGCCGGGAGGGGCGGAAGTGTTCTTACTTTCGGTGGATTCCCGAGCCACGCCCGGACAACGGGTGCACTGATCCGCGCGGACCGGTGTAACCGCCAAGCTGCGGTCTTAACCATGGTTACTGCTCAGGAGTACTCTGCTGTGCCGGTGAAATGCCTTGTCATGGGGCTGCAAAGTGTTGAAAAAAGCTGGCTTAAAGCCCTGGCTCAAGCCCAGCGCGACGGCACTATTGAAATTGTGGGGGCGCATCATGTGGACGTGGAACATGCCCGGGAGCTCGGTTTGGCGCTGGATGTGCCATTCTTCGATGACGAGCGACGTATGTTGCTGGGAATTTCCCCGCAGATGCTGGTGATGGATCGCCCGGCCAATACCCGTCTGGATTTTCTGGAGGCGAGTCTCCGGCAAGGCATCGGAATTTTGAGCCTGGGTCCGCCCGTGGCCAATATTGAGGAAGCCCAGAGGCTGGCTAAAATTCTTGAACCCACCACGCATTTGCTGCACGTGGTGCCGTGCTTCGGCGATTCCTGGGCGTTTAAGCAGTGTATTCAATCGGAAGAATACTTCCGTGCCGTTTCCTTCCTGGAAGCCCACTGGTATGCCCCCAACCATGCCGTGGCCCGGGCCGGGCGTGTGCCTGAGGATGCCGTTCTGGTGCGGTCACTTTCGGTGCTGGCATGGGATCTCATGGGAACAATCCTGGAAGTTGCGGGGATGCCGGAGTCGGTTTATGCCGCAATTGACGGCACCACCGGTACGGGTGATCACTTTCTCGATGCCACCGGTGCCGCCGCCATCACCATGCGTTTTGCCAGTGGGGGTGCGGCCAGCCTATCACTTGGTGATCGCGCGATGCCGGCAGAACGGAACATTTTGCTGTACAGTCGCGCCGGCAGTGTGCGGATGCAGGATGGCCAGTACCAATTTGCCGATATTCACGGTGCGCCGGTGGATGCGGATAGCATTGCCCAACCGTCGGCGGAACAACTTGCCCGCCAAGCCATTGAAGATTTTGTCCGCCATTTCACCGCTGTTCCGTCGCCCCACCGCGGCCGCCGCCATCGCCTGTTGGAAACTGCCGCCATGATGGTGGCCATGTTTGTTTCCAACCGTACCGGCGAAGCTGAATCTCCGCAGGCCATGATTAATATCCACCGGTGAGGGACCGGGCAAAGATAACGGAACGGCGCGGCTGGGCGGAGACGGGGAACTATCCATCCCGATGGCTATCGGGATAAACGTCTTACAAAGATTACAGTGATTAACGGATGGGCGGCGGACGCCCACATAAATTCGCCGCGGCTGGGATGCCGGAAGTTGCGGTGTTTAGTGCAGGCGAAGATGGGAATAAGTATGACGGAAGGGAACCACTGCTACGAGAATGGGAAAGCGGAACGATTGAGCGGGATCCTCAAGCAGGAATTGGGGATGGGAACGAGCCTTAGCCGCAAGGCGATGGTGGGTCCAGCGGTAGCGGAGGCGGTAGCGATATACCACCAACGCTGTCCGCACGGGAAGCTCAAGATGCGTGTTCCCGAGCAGGTACACAGCGCTGGGATAATACCTGAGACGGTCAGGCCAAAACCAGCCGGCGATGCCTCGTGCGGGAAGGTGGGCAAGAGGGCAGGAAATGGTGCCGCGTGAGGGGCCTGCTCCGCTGCGGTCGCCCTGCCTGGGCTGCGCAGACGTCCCCACGCAATCCCCCGAAGGAAGCTAAATTTGGATAGGAACAGTGAACAATAATGTGACAACTTTAGACCAGGACTTGACATCCAGCCATTCGGGCAAGCAAAAGGCTGTTCGGCAGAACTGCATCTCCCCACAAACTGTGGCAAACCAAGCCCATCCGGATATACTTTTGCTCGTGCTTTAGGCCTAAAGGTAGTTAACAGGAGTTAAATCAGGTGATTAAAGTAGCGATGATTGGTGCGGGCAGTGTGGTCTTTTCCCGCAATTTAACCGGTGATATCCTCAGTTTCCCCGAATTCCGCAATGCTTCGTTTTCTTATATGGATATCGACCGAGACCGCTTGGAAGTGGGCGCAGCCCTGTGTCGTAAAATCAGCAAGTCCATGGGTGCGAAACCTAAGATTGATTACACCACCAACCGCCGCAAGGCCCTGGAAGGTGCGGACTTTGTCATCAACATGGTACAGATCGGAGGTTTTAATTCCACCCTGGTGGATTTTGAAATTCCCCGCAAATACGGTCTCAATTTTACCATAGCCGACACCACCGGACCGGGAGGACTCTTCAGGGCCTTGCGCACCTACCCCATGTTGACCGGCCTGTGCCGCGACATGATGGAAGTATGCCCGCGGGCCACGCTGCTGAATTATTCCAACCCCATGAGCATGAACATGCAAACCATTTACCGCACCAGCAATATACATGCGGTGGGCCTGTGCCACAGCGTGCAGGGAACGTTTGACCAGCTCATGGGCTACATCGGTGAAAAGCCGGACGAGGTGGCCTTTCTCTGCGCAGGCATTAATCACATGGCGTTTTACCTGAAAGTTGAAAAGGATGGATTGGACCTGTACCCCCGCCTCTTTGCCGCCATGAAACGTCCCGAGGTGTACGCATCGAACAAGGTTCGCTTTGAAATGATGAAGGTGCTGGGCCACTTTGTCACCGAATCCAGCGAACACAATGCGGAATACAATCCCTACTTTATCCCGCGCGGGCCGGATGCCATTAAAAAATATGATGTGCCCATTGATGAGTATCTGCGCCGCTGCGACGGTATCGTGGAGGAGTTCGCGCGACTCAAGGCCATGACCAAAACCAATGTTCCGATGCAACATCAGCGCAGCCATGAATATGGCAGCGCGATCATTCATTCCATGGTCACCGGCCAACCACGTGTTGTCTACGGCAACATGCCCAACCGCGGAGCCATCAGCAATCTGCCCGCCACCGCAATCGCCGAGGTACCGACCCTGGTGGACCGCAGCGGACTGCAATTTACCACCGTCGGTGAGTTGCCCCCACAACTGATTGCGTACATGCAGCCGCACGTAAGCCAGCATGAGTTGTTTATACGTGCCGCGATGGAAGGCAAGCGTGAACATGTGTATCAGGCGGCCATGTTTGATCCATTGACTGCGGCCACGTTAAGTCTGGACAAAATTGTGGAACTCTGTGACGAAATGATCGCGGCCCATGGCAATCTGCTGCCCCCACTCAATAATCCCAAGCTCATTGCCACCAGTGGTCGCACCTTTGGCGCGGTGAATGCCCGCGATCTGCGGCGCAGTTGGGATGCGGTTCACCGGCGTCAACATGAAACCGCCATCCAGAACTGGCATCTTATCGGTCCGTTTAAAATCCCGGAACACTCGCCGCGGCCGCTGGGCGTCAAGACCCCGGTGGAATCCAAAGCGTGGCTGGAACAAGGTGGCAAGCTGGCGATAAGGGGATCAGTTCATGCCGGCAACGCCGTAGTCAGATGGAAAAAATCTCGGGCCGATCATCGTGGCCTTGTTCATGACTCTTCTTGACGCCGATCGCGGTAATCTGGAATTGGTTATCGATACACGACCTATTTCCGCGTGCATTCACGTGATACGCAGCTGCGCTGCGGCAGCGATGACGGCATAGCCATATGGCTCAATGGAAAACTGATCCACGAAAACAATGTCAACCGCGGATTTTCACCGGATCAGGACGTGGTGCCGATTCATCTCCATTCCGGTGATAATCACATTGTGGTCAAAATTCACAATAACAAAGCGGGCTGGGGGTTTGGAGTATCCATTGATAAGCCGAATTTTTAAGCCCATTGCTGATGTCCTCCATAACCAACATCGCAGCGGAGTGCCTGCCGCGGCGGTTTCGACCGCAACCTACCGGGGCAACTGTGGCAGTACGTGCGATTGGTGCGGCGGAGCAGGCTGTGTCGCCGCAGGCGGACGGATGGTGACGTCGCGGGAAATCAGTGGCAGATGCGGCCTGAAATTATAATCCGTTGGCTTGGCGCCAATCCAGGCCCGGGCTAAAAATAAATCACCATCCGCATCCAATCCATTAAAATGAATCGTTTCCCCGGGTTTGGCTTCCAAAGTTTGCGTCCGCCGGCCATTCTTAAACAGCAGCGAGTCGGAATCCCACCAGGCGATGCGGCGCCCCTGAGCTATGCGCACCAGAGCCTGGCGCATCCATGGATCAACCGAATACACCTTTGCCCGGCCATGTCGTGGGTAAACCGCTCCATATTTGATAGCCGTGGACTGGCTCACACAGCCGGTCAGGACGCCCATCCACAGCAACAGCAGGGTTGCCCCAACCGACCAGCGCCGCCGCTGTTGATGGGGCCGGCGAAAATGGTGGGGTGCTAAAGAGCAAAATGGATCGGTCATGTTGTATCCGGCAGTTCATTTCAGGCCTGGCACCGCCAAGGCTGTGATCTGATTATACGCTGGAGTGATGTCGAAAAAAACGGGGCCTAGAATTTGCCACGGATCAGAAATGCCACGTAGGGGGCATCAGCAATTTGCGCCTGCGGCTGCAGGGATCGAATATCAAAACCGCGCATGAATTCCTGGTTAAAGGCGTAACCCAGCGCCACGCTGATATCAAAGAGAGGCTCATGAATGACGCGGATGCCTGCCTCAATGCGGCTGAATTCCATGAAAAGACGCTGGTGGTCTGGGTACGTGTTAATGGTAAACCCCTCAAAATAATTCTGAAAATCGGCAAATCCGTACAAGCCCTTGATGATGCGATAGGACACCTCGGCCCGAGCGTCAATAGGTGCTTCGTAATAGCCGATCAGTTGGATGCGGGGCAGCGGATGAAGGTGGATGTCATCGGTTGGATATCCCAACCGCCAGTAGGACTTTTTGCCGCGATGCTCCCAAGCGAATCCCGGCAAGGGGACATCCGGCATCAAGCCACCATTGCCGACGTAATCCAGGGTGATATCGAACTGATCCTCCGGCGAGATCCGTCGCCCGAGTTGAATATGCCCCAGACCGTAGTAAGCCCGTGAATCACCGAACGGGCTATTGCCCGAATATCCACCGCCCAGAACCACGCCCAAATCCCAGCGGCTGTTCCGAATGAGATGCGCTCCCAGCACCAGGGATTGATCGGTAAGCTGCTCCGGCAACAGTGGGCTGTGGGTACCCAGATCGACATACATCATGCGATACCCAATGGCCGGGGAGTACGCATTATCCGGCTGAAACCGAATACGTCCGTATGAATTGTACCAGAAGATATGCGCGGATTGACCATCGTTGCGAATCCACGCTTTATTTTCCTCCATGGGGTGATCCCACGTCTGCGCAATTTCCGAACCCACCCACGGATCGAGAGTTAAAAGTGGAGGCGAATCGGCTTGCAGCCGTGCTGCAGCACCCGAGAGAGCCAATGCCATCAGGCCAAGCGATAACAAGACAGAGGTAAGGCGGATTCCGCCGGGCTTCAATTTACTAATTTTCAATATCTTAACATCCTGCACACGTCCGCGTCCGAACTCTATTTTCCACAGAAACTCGCTCGTGTCCAGAGGCCAGCGGGACTTTTTTCGATGATTGTGGTAGAAGTAAGGTTGGCAGATTTTCAGGCCAAAGATTGCCTGGCAAAATGGAACCCGATGCTGATGAAGTCCGTTCTGGTGATACAACATACGCCCGCTGAAACCATCGGCTCCATTGCCGTACCGCTCGCGGCCGCCAAAGTTGACGTCCATACCTTCGAAGCTTTTGGTCAACAGAGTATGCCCACGGAGATTGGCAACTATTCCGGGTTAATTGTCATGGGCGGCCCCATGAGCGTTTATGAACAAGATCGCTATCCATTCATCCAGCCGGAAATAACTTTAATTCAATCTGCCATGGCCGCCGGCAAGCCGGTGCTTGGCATATGCTTGGGCAGCCAACTCATTGCCGCAGCCCTGGGATCCCGAGTTTATCCCGGCAGAAAAAAGGAGATTGGCTGGTTTAAGGTGCGACTCTACCAAGGCGGTATGCGTGATCCTATATTCGTCGGTGTACCGTTTTCGTTCACTGCATTTCACTGGCATGGCGACGTTTTTGAGGTGCCCAAAGACGCCACCCCGCTGCTTGGCTCCGATCTTACGGCATGTCAGGGCTTTCGCTTTGGAACCCGAACCTGGGCCTTGCTGTGTCATCTGGAAGTAACGGCAGAATCAATTCAAAACATGGTTCGGGCCTTCCCCGATGAACTCACGGCGGCCGGCGTCAATTCCGCCAACGTCATGGCCCAAACTTCCGCTTATGCACCGGAGCTTCTCGTCATTAGTAAAAACCTCTTTTCACGATGGACGGCCTTACTGACCTAGCCATTGATTTTTTTGCCAGCAGGCCACCACATTGCTTTGGAGTGTCTTATGCCAAATGAATTCCTGTCCGTGACGTCGGATGTAACCTTGGAACTGGCCTGGCTGGAACACGGTCGTGGCCTGCTGCCTCCGACATACCAAACCCTGAGTGCCGCGGGTATGGATTTGCAGGCCGCAATTACCGAACCGGTCGTATTATATCCAATGCAACGGCTGGCCATTCCATGCGGTTTTATTTTGGCCATTCCGCCGGGATTTGAGGCTCAAATTCGTCCACGTTCCGGATTGGCGATGAAACACGGTGTGAGCGTGCCCAATGCACCTGGAACGATCGATGCCGATTATCGCGGAGAGTTGCAGGTTATTCTCATCAACTTTGGCAGCGAACCTTTTGCAATTACCCGCGGTATGCGAATCGCCCAGATGGTCATTGCTCCCGTGGTGAAAGCCAGATGGCAAATTCAAAACCGTCCCGAGGACCTGGCACCAACCCAACGTGGTACCGGCGGCTTCGGAAGCACCGGTCATTAGCCGCCATCATATCTTTTTTAACAGTTCTTTTAACAGCTTCTTTTCCAGCAGCGGATCGCGCCCTGCCGGATACCAATACTCACCACCAACACCTGGTGCAGCATGGCTGGCCAGCAATGGCAGAATGTTTCCGCCAAACGCAGATATGCCATTAAATGCCACCGCCCCCACTCTGCCCTGCGGGTTTTCCCGCCGCTCCACGAGCACCTCAATGCTGATTCGATAGCGCTGCTTGCCCAATCGCTCAATGACCAGGCGAATGGTCCGCCGAAATGTGTTGAGCGTACTCTCCATGAGAGAATTACCGTTGGTAACATCCGGCCGCCACCATTGCAGCACCTCCGGTCCGATCCGCGGCTTGCTGACAATAATACCGAGTCTGTAGCTGGACCAACTCACCCGATATCCGGTACGTCGAATCAGACGCAGAGACTGATCAAAAATATGCTTGTAACTGGCAATATCAATGACTCTGGATGAAGAATTGGCTAAATTGGCGACCCAGGCCCCTTTCACCGTCGCTGGCCCCGCCGCAAACAAGCCAACCTTTTTGCCACCACTGGGGAGATTAGCGATGGGTTTGCCAGGACGCTTGGTGGGTACTGGCGAACTGGCCGCCCAAGGCGGGCCGATGGCCGCCGGCTTTAACGGCACCAACGCCGTATGACAGCCGCCCGAAAACAAACTGAATCCGAGAAGCAGCGCCACAATGACTGGCAAGCGTACGTAGCGTTTCAGAATAAACAACCTTTTCATGGCAACTATTGTAACGTGCTGGGGTAGCTTTTGGCTAATGGCCAGAGTTGCCTTTTTAGAATCCACTCCAGTACCCCTTGACGTATACACGCACCCGTGTCACCACGCCATCATGCAAATCCAGATAGAGCGGAAACATCGGTATCGCCCAAGCCCGACCAAAATGAACCTTCGAGCT
>JAKAYZ010000044.1 GCA_021816165.1 Planctomycetota bacterium
CGGTGGTGCCAGTCCCACGAAAGGGGGCCTCCACCGGTGGGCTTTGCGGGGGCGCCAGATTACGCGCGCCCGAGTTCCGGCGGGAGGGCGGGCAGGTCAACGCGAGCCGTGCCAACATAAATTTGCCGCGGCGATGGGGGCATTGCCGGCTACGGACGGGCGGGCGCGGTTGCGGGGGGCGGGGCGGTTCGCGGGCTGACCGTTACGTCAAAGCCGCCCGCACCTGCGCGAACGCCGTGCAGATCGTTGGCCACAAAGCGGCCCCGTGCCGCTTGCCAAGTCCAGGTGTCGTCGATACCGCCGCTGCCGGTAATGTGGATCGTCGCGCGGTGCGGCCCGTGGGGCGTGAAGGTCAGGTGCAGATCACCGTGCCGCCACGGATCAAACAAGCTCACGAAGCGGACCGCCCGGGTCGGGCCGGTGGTGACCTGAAGCTGGGGCCAGTGCAGCGCCCGGCCGCGGTCATTGGCTGTCGAAACACCGATTTTGGCGTGCACGGCCGCATCTGATAGAAGCTGAAAATCGCAGTAAGCCTTGTGGTTGACCAGGCGATAGCGGCCCTGGCCAGCGTCCACGGGAAGCAGTTTCCGGCCCTGCACCAGCCAGGTAATACGTACCGGCTTGGGGGCGCGGATATCATCGAGCAGCAAAATGTACCCGCCCTTCACCCAGATGAAGTCCCGCCGGTACCGGCTCAGTTGCGCATGGCGCATTGTGTATGAACCGCTGGCCTCCCCTTCGGCCACCACCACATTGCCGGCGTTTTTCCACGCGGTCAACACGGCCATCCGGGTCATGTTGCTGGTGCCCGGCTGGTACCAGAGGTATCCCTGCGGCCGGCCGGGAGGCGCCTGCCCAAGGCCATTGACCAGGATCGTATTGAGCGATGAGGAGAGCTTACCCGGCTTGATCGCATAACGGTCCGGCTCCGCGAGGTACCGGCCATCCGCAAAAATGGCGAAGCTGTTGGCGTCGGGCTGATCGTGGGCCACGGTGATGTAAGGCCAGGGGCCGCCCGGCTTCCGGAGGCTCTGGCGATAGGCATTTAGCTCGTAGCCGCCCGGTGGCCCGCACTTGAACATCGCGGCCACGGCGTTGTCTTGCCAACTGTTACGCACAATGGCCAGGCCTATATCCGGGAAAATCCAGGTGGTCGGCAAATGGTGGTAATCGCCCTGGATATTGGGGTTATCACTGACCAGCTCAAGCCAGGACATACCCACCGTGGCCCAACTGTGGCCGACGGCCGCCAGGCAAGCCCTAAGCCCGGCGACAATATTGTTCTGATGAAAATGCCCCGCCACCCACAGGTAAAACGGATACACGCCCGGGCCGTCCGAATCGGAATAGTAAAAGGCCTGCTTGAACCCCGGTGTGGCTTCCTGCATGGCATACATGCCCAGATGGACAAAGTACGGATTATCGAGCAGTTTGGAGCCGGTGCAATGATCCCAAGCCTGATAAGCCATCGCCAGGCAGCCGGCACTAACGCCATAATCAGGGCCTTCATGTGTGCTGCCGTCGCGGGGCAGCCACGCCCGCACAAACTGCAGCTGGGCAAGAATTTTGCCCATCAGCCACTGCTGGTCCGGCCGGCCGTTGTAGGCCGCCAACGCCGCCAGCGTCATACCCCACAGGCGGAACCAGCGGTGGTTGTAGGTGGGCGTTCCCCACCAGTAATAGCCGCCGGGATTCCTCTCCATGAACCCGCCATAGTACATAGCCCGCGCGTGCTGCCACAGCGCCCGCCGCACAGCTTGGCGCAAGGTTGGCGGCAGATCGTGGTAGAGCCAATCATAGGCCAGGGCCACGCCGACCATGGTGAAGGATGCGGTCGTATCGCTGTTGAGTTCGCCCTGTTCCCGGAAGGCCAAAAGCCGCTTGATGACGGCGGCATAGCCCGCGGGCGTGTTCGGGCACACCGGCTCGCCGCCGGTGGTCCAGTTGGCGGTGCCGGCCAGCCATTGGAGATAAGCTTCCGCGATTTTCAGTGAATGCGGGTTGCCTGTCAGCACGTAATGCAGGGCGATGTCCGGCAACAGCATCAGTCCCGTGCGTTGCCCCCAATCGGGGTCGGTTCGCCGATTGGCGGGAACACCGGCCTGGCGACACTTGGCAAGCAACTGTTTGCGGTACAAGGCCCCCGCCGCACTTTGGTAAAATGCCCGCAATGGTGAGATCTGGGCCGCCGAGAAAAGCAAACGCGGATGTTCGCGCACGGGGATGATGAACTTCACCGGGACGCCCGTGGCCCGCGGGTCTGCTGCGGGCATGATCCGCGGTGGCGGTGGCGGCGAAATGGGATGAACCAGCATCGGGCCGCCCAGATGGACCCGAATATTTCCCGCCCACAGGGTTTGCGAGCGTCCCGCCGGTTTATCCCCGATGAGTACGATGCCCGCAAAGCCGTCCACCTTGCTGGCGTTCCAATTGAAACGCCGGACCCCGCGGTTGATGTCTACGCCGTTGTGGAAAATCTGCAGGCCCTTGTGCGGGTCGAAGTCGAAAACCCAGTGCTGCCAGCCCTTTTTCCTCCGAATACCGAGGTAGGTGACCTTGTACCAGGGTTGCTGCCGCTTCTGCGGGTTGTACTCGGCCAGGGCGTAAGTGGTCTTGCCGGCCAGATACGGGGCATAGATATCCCCCACCGTCAGCAACAACCCACTCCTGGTGATCACGCCCCATTGCGGGCCGCTGCGGTAGGCGCGCGCATGAACCGGGGCAGCACCATTATCATAAATCCAAAAGCTGACCTGGCCCGAACCATCCACGTGACGGAACAGCATCGTTGCGCTGGCTCCCGGAGCCACACGGATGGATCCGCCATGGGCGATCCGTGACCGGGCCGCGTCGATGGAGACATGCCCTTTGACCTGCCAGCCGTGCAACCCCGCGGCAGAATCGAATCGCCACGTACTGCCGGACCTTGGCACCGCCGGCCGCCCCAAGCCCACGAAGGCCAGCACCGCCGCTGCGGCGAAAACCCAAATCAGGAGGTGGCTGGTTTTGTGCCGCCGCGTTTGGCCCCGATGACTGCGGCAGCAACCAGTTGCAGCCGCGTCTGAATACCACCGGCTTTGCATCATTACTCCTTTTAACCTGGGATATCCGGCACCGAAAATCATCTGGCCCTATTTTCCTGGTCGCTGGGCCAGGGCAATTCTCAACAGCCGCATGTCAACTGCCCCACGGCGCCAGGCCAAAGCAGCGCAGGTTGTCCATATGCGGGCCGAAGGTCAACGCGGGCACGTGTCCGTTCCGGTAGCGCCGACGACTTCATACCAATGGCCGACCGGGACGCCGTGATGTGGGAACGCTGCAAGAACATCATCCACCCGCCGAGGCCGCGAATCAGGACTGGTCCGCAGCGTTAGGTAACACTTTGAATTGTATCGCCGGGGGCAACGGGATGCGAACCGGTATGCGGCTTTACGGATAACGGGCCGCCGGGCGGCCCGGCTAAACACGGCTGCGGGCAAAGCGTCAATATAAATTTGCCGCGGCGATGGGGACATCGCCGGCTACGGCGCGGGCTAAGGCGGGCACGGGGCGCGGTTTTCAGCGGGCGGGGGAACGGCTACAATGCACAATCCTGAAGCGGTCAGGGGGCCGGCAGGCGGCGTGGGCGGTGAGGCCGCCAAGGGCGGCTGGCAGAATACGTAGAAGGGTAACACACAACCAACATGCAGGATAACCCGCAATATCAGGATCGTCTGGCCCGGCTGGCCCGCTGGTGCGCCTTGGGCGCAGAGCCATTCGGGGGGCGGCTTGATGATCTATCTTCGATCGATCAGGCCCGGCAATTGCACCTGGCGGATACGCCCCATGACGGCGGTTCGGCGGTCAAGGTGGCGGGCCGCATTGTACTGCTCCGGGACATCGGCAAACTCATTTTCATCACCATTGCGGATTGGACGGGGCGCATTCAAATTGGCGCCGCCAAGCAAAGTCTGGGGGTGGATTGGGATAAGGCTAAATTGCTTGAATTGGGGGATATAGCCTGGTTTTCGGGCAAAGTTGGCCATACCAAAACGGGCGAAATTACGGTGTGGGCGGATGGGCTGGGCATAGCCGCCAAGGCCCTGCTGCCGCCGCCGGAAAAATTCCACGGCCTGGCTGATACGGAATTGCGGTACCGCCAGCGGTACGTGGACCTTTTCGCCAATGCCGATTCGCTGGAGGTATTTCTGCTGCGGTCGCGGGTGGTGCGGGAAATCCGGGATTTTCTCCATGAACGGAATTTTGTGGAAGTCGAAACCCCCATGATGCAATCCCTGGCCGGTGGCGCAGCGGCCCGGCCTTTTGTAACGCATCACAATGCCCTGGATATTGATTTGTATCTGCGCATCAGCCCGGAATTGTATCTGAAGCGCCTGTTGGTGGGCGGCATGGAGCGGGTGTTTGAAATCAACCGTAATTTTCGCAATGAAGGCATTGATACGCGGCACAATCCCGAATTTACCATGCTGGAACTGTATCAGGCGTACAGCGATTTAGCGGGGATGATGGAACTTACGCAAGCCATGATCGTGGCCTTGGCCACGATGTGCCGCAAAAACGCCGGCCCGGCGGATGGACCCACGGAATCGGCGCCGCGGCTGACCCTGCAATTTGGTGATCGGCTGATTGATTATACGCCGCCGTTTGAGCGGCTCAGCTATCAGGAACTGCTGCAGCGCCACGCGGGTGTGAACATGGCGGATGCGGCAGGCGTAAAAGAGGCGGCGGCTCGGCATGGCGTAGCGGATATTGCGGGGAAAGCCCACGATGTTCTGGTGGGTGAACTATTCGAGCGGGTGGTGGAACCGGCCATTGCGGGGATGGATCGGCCGGTGTTTGTATACGATTATCCGGCGGGCCTTTGTCCCCTGACCCGGCGCAAACCGGGTGCGGAAACCATTGCGGAGCGCTTTGAGCTATACGTAGCTGGAATGGAACTGGCCAACGCCTATACCGAGCTGAATGATCCGCTGGTGCAGGAACAGACGTTTACGCAGCAGTTGGCCGGCCAGAAACTTGAGGATTCCATGGCCCGCATGGATGACGATTTTATAGCGGCCCTGGCCCACGGCATGCCGCCGGCGGGCGGGCTGGGCATCGGCATCGACCGGCTGGTGATGCTGCTGGCCAACCGCACCAGCATCCGCGATGTGGTGCTTTTTCCCCTGTTAAGGTCCGAACCTCGCGATCCTGCGCACGATCTAGAAGGCCTGAAGAAAAAGCCGGGCGGGTATTTTTTGGGGCCACATTGCCCCTGCCCGCCAGCCGCAATCCGGCTCCTTTCGCCTGACCACCCGGATATGATGTATACCCTGTTTTTATGTCTGCGCTACCTTACCCGCAAAAAGATTGTGGTTTTTCCAATTCTGGCCGTGTGGCTGTGTGTGATGATGTTGATTATTGTCAACAGCATTATGACGGGGTTTGTCAACCGCGTGCGCAGCGCCGGCCGCGGCCTGATGGGGGATGTGGTGATTCAAAGCCGCAGTGCCGCCGGTTTTCCATATTACGCCCAGATACAAAAGCGCATCAATCGTTTGCCGGCGGTGGCGAGCAGCACGCCCGTGGTCAATGCGTACGGATTGTTTAATTTACCCAATTTTCAGACCAGCATGGGCGTGGAAATAGTGGGCATTGATCCTGCCACACAATCAGAGGTCAGTCACTTCGGCGATGATCTTTTCTGGCAACATGCGGCTCCTCTCCAAACGGTGGCCGATATGGCCAAGGCCCCATTCCCGGCCAGCCGCCAGGCACTGCTGACCTACGCCCAGGCGCGGCTGAAAAAGGCCATCAACCGGGAGGAAAAGCTGCGTAAAAAGCTTCTGGCCCTGCCGGCGATAACACCCGCCACGTGGTTTGCCGCCATTCGCCACCATTGGCAGGTGATCACCCGCGAGGACTGGGAAAATGCCAACTATGCTGTGGACCGCAGCTTCCGGGATTTGGGTTTTCTGCGGCGTTTGCCGGCCCACAGCACCTTCGCCTCGGATGCGGCCCTGCGCCAGGCCCTGGTACCGGCGACGGTGACCTTCAAACCACCGCCACAAGCCCAGCAACGTTACGCTTCGCCTGCGGATGAACCGGCCAACGGCTGTATCATTGGCGTGGATCTGGGTTTGTATCAAAAGGACCGCTTTGGCCATTACCACCGGCCAGCGGATGTGCGGTTTTCGCCGGCGATTTTGACCGTTGTGCCGGTGACGCTGCGGTCCACGCTGGCCATGCCGCAAAGCCGGCGTTTTCAAATTGTTGATGATTGCCGCACGCGCGTATTTACCGCGGATTCGTCGCAGGTTTATGCACCGTTCCACGTGGTGCAGAAAATGGCTTTCATGCAGCGGCAGGACCTGCTGGGTGGGGGTATGCGTCCGGCACGGTGCAGCCAGATACAAATTCGGGTGCATGGTGATTCCAGCCACGCGGCCGTGGTTGCGGCGCGGGCAGCCATAGCCGCGGTGGTGCGTAAATACGCGCGCAAGCACCCGCGGCTTCAGGATGCGGGCCTGCAAATTCAAACCTGGGATCAGGTGCAGGCTCAATATATCCGCGCGGTGGATAACGAGCGCGATTTGATCACTTTTTTGCTGGGTCTGATGAGCATGGTGGTGGTGGTGGTGATCTTCCTGATTTTCTTTATGATCGTGCGGGACAAAACCCGTGACATCGGTATCATCAAGGCCATTGGTGGCAGCGAGGTGGGGGTGGGCACCATTTTTCTGCTGTATGGCCTGCTGATTAGCGCCGCCGGGGCCTTGCCGGGGATGTTGGCGGGCGTGGAATTTGTGCGGCATGATAATTACATCCACGATCATATTTTGTGGCGTTATTTTGGCATTTCCATATGGAACCGGAAGATTTATATTTTTTCGCGCATTCCAGATCAGGTGGATATGCACGCGGTGACAGCCATTGTGGCGCTGGCGATTCTGGCCGGGCTGGTGGGCGCGTTTATTCCCGCTCTCATCGCTTCGCTTCAAGATCCGGTGGAAGCCCTGCGTTACGAGTAAAAGGATGGCCGCGAGCCGGCGTTTATGGCAAACCTGCTTGAATTAGTTGATGTACGCAAGACCTACCGGATTGGGCCGGCGGAAATTCCCGTGCTTACCGGCACGAGTTTGGCGGTGGCCCGTGGCGAATTTGTGGCCCTGGTCGGGGCGTCCGGTTCCGGCAAAAGCACGCTGCTGCATATTGCCGGCGTGCTGGAACGGGCGGATTCCGGTACCGTTACCTTTGATGGCCGCGATGTAAGCAAGCTGTCGCGGGGCCGCCGCCACGCTTTGCGCAATTCCAAATTCGGGTTTGTTTTTCAACTTTACCACCTGCTGCCGGAATTGAATGTGCTGGAAAATGTCCTGCTGCCGGCGATGATTCAGGCCCAGGCCTGGCGCACGCTGGTACGGGCTTGGCCACGCCAGCAGAAAGCCACGGCAATTTTGGAGGAACTGGGACTTTCCAGCCGACTGCGGCATCGGCCCAATCAACTCTCCGGTGGCGAACGCCAGCGCGTGGCCATTGCCCGGGCACTGGTGAATGACCCTGCCATTTTGCTGGCGGATGAACCCACCGGCAATCTGGACCCGCGTACCGGCCGCACCATTTTGGATGTATTCCAGCGTTTGCACCGCGATCATCAGCAGACCATTTTGATGGTGACGCATGATATGCAGGTGGCGGGATTGGCCGACCGGGTGATAAAACTTGAGGATGGGCGCGTGCAGGGGGCGTGAAGGCGATTGGCACCGCCGGGGCAAGCCTTGCGGCGGGCTTTTGATGGGAACATCCGGATGATGGCTTTTTGGCGGCAAAAAATTACCGGCCAGTCAGGTACGCTTGATCAGCGGCACGCGGACCTGCCCGTGATGGGCTTTGGCGACCATTTGGATGAACTTCGCAAACGGGTGATTTTCGCGCTGCTGGGCACCGCAGTAGCTGTAGCCATTTGTTTATATTTCGATGAACAGATCATCGGTTTTTTATACAGCCCGTACCTGATGGCCCTGCGCTACTCGGGTTACAGCGTCCAGATGTTTTATCACAAGCCTGCGGGCGGGCTTATTTCCTACCTGATGACTGGCGTCAAGGCCGGTGTGGTGCTGGCCGCACCCTGGATCATCTATCAGGCGTGGGCGTTTGTCGCGGTTGGTTTGTACCCGCGGGAGCGCAAAGCTTTCTATCGATACATAGCCCCCAGCATTGGATTTTTTGTGGCGGGCGTACTATTTTTTTTCATCCTGGTTCTGCCCATCATGCTCAAGTTTTTCATGCAGTTTAACAACGCGGTGAAGCTACCCCCTTCCCACCCCACCATGGTGGAGCAGTGGATTTTTGGCACGGCTGCCACCACGACGGATGTGCGGCGGTTTCCAGCGGGCAACAGCATAAAGCCGCTGGTCATTCCCATTGTGCGCAGCGATCCGACGAAGTTTCCGCCGCACCAGGCGGTGCTGTGGTACAACGCCTCCGATATGGAACTTAAAATGCATGTCGGTTCCATGACCCTGCAAATTTCCAAGCAGCCCGCCGGGGTGCTGTTTGCACCGCTGCCCATGTTGGGCGATTACCTGAGCTTTGTCACGATCATGTGTCTGATATTCGGCTTTTCGTTTGAGGTGCCGATGGTGATGCTGGTGCTTTCCAAAATCGGTGTGGTATCGGCGGCCAAGTTTCGCCGCATGTGGCGGGTGGCCGTTCTGGTGCTGGCGGTGGCTGCGGTGGTGCTGGCTCCGACGCCGGATGTGGTCACGTTTGCCACGATTTTTCTACCGCTGGTGGCGCTGTACATGCTGGGTTTAATTCTGGCCGCGATTGGATCGAAGCCCAAGCCGGCACCCGCCGAGGAGCCGGCGGCTCCGGACCATTCCTAAGGGACCGGGCAAAGATAACTTCACAC
>JAKAYZ010000045.1:0-4912 GCA_021816165.1 Planctomycetota bacterium
CGGGGGTGCGCCGGCCACCAGCCAGACCGGGCCGGCCCACACCATGTCCGCGATGGATCCGACGATGGAAGGTGACGTGAGCAATGGCCTTCGATGTTCGGGTAGTAAGTTGCCGGTTATGGCCAGATTGGAGGCGAATCCGGCGGCACCACGGTTGCCGGCCGGTACAATGGTCAGCGGGTGGAGGGTATTGGAGCAAAGGGCCGAAAACTGGCGGGTTTCGTAACGCAGGAAAGCGGCAAAGATGCCCGTACCCACGGTTTGCCGCAGCACCCGCATTTTACTGAGCAATCGCCCGGTGGCGATGCGACGTTCCCCAGCGGACATACCGGGCGTGGCCTGCAACCGGGAAAGGTAGGTTTTTTCATAGGCGCTGCATAACCGGGCATAGGCCAACCGCGGCGACGTGGGCAGGGTTTTGTAATCAGCCAGGCTGAAAGGCTTTCCGCAGGTTTCCATGAGTTCGCTAAGCTTCGCCACCCGCGCAGCACGGTTGGATTGGAGCAACTGCCGGTAATAGGTGTGCGGCGCAGATACATATGCGGTTATTTCGCCGGGCAATGCCTGTGGCCCCCAGCATAAATCCAAGAGTCGGCCGCTGGTGTAGATAATGGTGATGGCCGCCAGCGCCGCCAGCAGGCAGGTGGGCTGTATGGCTTGGCGAAAAGCCTTGAAAATCCGACTGAATTCAAAAATCGATTCCCATTGTGCTGATCGCAAAACGTATTGGCGCGGTGGCGGCTGATCGGAGATGGCGGGCGGTGTTGAAGGCATGGATGACATCGTTGGCTCCTGCGAGATAAGTTGGCGGCCGTCAGGCTCCCGGGCTGGTGGCCCATTGAAGTTTGTTGGCCAGCAATTGCCAGTGCGATAAGCCGGGGTTTTCCACCAGCTTGAGCGATTGCTCCGCCCGCCGGACCAGAACGTAATGATCTGGTCGCAAAGGCTCCAGCAACTGTCCGTCAAAGCAGACACGCGTGCCTTCGTTGACTCGGACCGGCTCAATGCGAACCAGAGCATGATCGGCAATGACCACGGGACGAAACGAGAGCGAATGGGCGCAAATGGGCGTGATGACCATGGCCGACACATCCGGGGAAAGCAAGGGTCCATTGGCCGAGAGGTTGTAGCCGGTGGAACCGGATGGTGTGGAAACAATCAGGCCATCTCCACGAAATGTGGTCGTGTCGTGGCCATCGATACGCACTTTCATTTCAATCATGCGAAAGGGGGGGCCGGAATTAATGACAATATCGTTCAGGGCGACATGCTCAAAAAGCGGAGCTTGGGACGTAGGATTGTTGTGTTCATAGATTCCGCCGCGGATCATCATGCGGGTGGTCAGGGGCATGCGATTATTAACAATAGCGGAAATATGCGTTTTGAACTCTTCCATGGAGAATGCAGCCAGATAACCGAGTTTTCCAAAATTGATTCCCAGCACCGGAGCACCCTGTCCCAGCAGCACGCGTGCGGTTTGCAATATTGTGCCGTCCCCGCCAAGGGTTACCACAACATCCGGCTGAAAGTCCGCCAGACTTTGCGCACAGGCCACAGCGAGAAAACGGGTTTGCGTATTGGGCACCTGACGGGGAACCCAAGCTGCAAGCTCTTGCGCCGCACCGGCGGCATCGGGTTTATTCATATTGGCGATCAGGGCCATACGCATAGAGAAAAGGATACCGCCAGGGAGCAATTGCGGCCAGCGTGTATCCGCAATTGCAGCTGGAAGTGAGCACCGGTGCATTTTCGGGGTGCCGCCATGGGCCTGCCTCTTTGGAACCCGGCAACGTAGACGCTACAATAGGGCGTGGCCGCAGTGGGCGTTGGTGTGTACGCGATATATTTGCGGGATTTATAGGGGTATATGATGCTGGACCAGCAACGGGTAGAACGGTTTAGAAACATGATTCTGGCCGACCCAGAAAATGAGCTGGGCTATTTTTCACTTGGGCGAACTTACGTGGACGGCGCGGCCTTTAAGGAAGCGGTGCCCGTGTTGTTGCAGGCCATCAAGCTCAATCACAGTCTTTCGCAGGGCTACGTTTTGTTGGCCGTAGCTCAGCGCGGCGTGGGTGATACGGAAGGGGCCGTCAATACACTGACGCAGGGGTATAAAATTGCCCAGGAAAAGGGGGATTTAATGCCCCGCAATCAGATGGCGGATATGCTCAAGGAAATGGGGGCGGAAATACCGGCGGAAAAGGCGGTGCAACTGACCCCGGAACTGGCCGCCGCAGGTAATATCCAGTGCCATCGCTGTGGGCATGTTACCGCGAAAATGGCGGAAAGACCGTTTAGCGGAGCGCTGGGCGAGCAAATTTACCAGAGTGTTTGTTCGGCCTGTTTTCAATTGTGGATTCGCCAGGGTACGAAAGTTATCAACGAATTGCGACTGAACTTAACGGAGCCGGACGCCCAGGAGATTTATGACCAGCACATGAAACAGTTTTTGGGCTTGGATGAGGCACACTGATAGCCTTCCGTAGGCGGCCTGAAACATGAGGCTGGATAATTCGTTTTAAGCAAGAGGTTACCAATGGAAATGCAACTGCTGACCAAGGAAGAAAAACAGAAACTACAGGAACACCTGAAAACCATGATTGATACACGTCCATCCATCGCTGCGCGCATTGCCGAGGCCCGGGAAAAGGGGGATCTTAAGGAAAATGCCGATTATCATGCCGCACGCGAAGAGTTGGCGCTGCTGGAGGCCCGCATCAAAGATCTGGAGCTGCGCTTGCGCTACGCCTCCGTGGTGGATCCCAACGATATTCCGGCGGACATGGTATTTCTAGGCAGCACGGTGCAAGTCCGGGATTTGAAAACCAAAGATACGGAAATGTTTCGACTGGTGGGTGAGATCGGCAAAGGCTCCTTTGATGCCGATTCTGACGTGATGGAAGTATCGGCCAAAAGTCCCTTGGGCGAGGCCCTGATGCGTGCCAGGGTCGGACAGACCGTACGCGTCAATGTGCCGCGCGGTGAAATCCGCTATGAGATTCTTGCGGTCAGTTAGCAGCCCCACCGGGCCGCCGAAATCGCGGTTCGGGGAAGGGCAGAGCAACGGGCAGGGCTTTTGGATGAATACGGTTGATAACATAGCGTTATCCGAATCTCCAGCGACGGTGCTGGATGGGCCTGAGTCCGGGGACGGCACCGCTGTTGGCCCACAGGACTTGTCCATGGGGACGGATGCCGATGGCACGGAAAATGATTCCGCTGAACTGGTCGATCACGATTTGGAGGAACACGTTCTGGTGAAGTGGCCGGAGGCCTTCGGCCTGCCGCCGGAAGGGTTTGACGATCTTGCCACAACCAGCGCTGGGCAGCGGATTGTGGTGATTCACCGCGGCGATGGCGTGGCGTACTCCACGCTTTTTTCGATTTTCGCCGCCCTGATTTTTGATGGCCTCCTATTGGGAGGATTGTACTTTCTAAACCGTGTGCACTGGTCCCAGCCGATGTCTGTAACACGGGCTATTGGCGTCACCAACCACCACGACAGCACGGCCATTGGAGGCATGGTGTTGTCCCGCCCATCCCATCGGGCGCAACCAACGGATCCGCTGAAAAACTGGCGCATGTCGGCCCTGCCGCCCCCGCAGTTGTTTTCTCTCACCGGCCGCTCCCGGCAATCCTCTGGCTCTCTGTTGACCGGTACGCTGGATATTCCACAGAAGCATCTGGTGATCGGCGTGCCCCAAGGCCCCAATACATGGGTTCAGCCGCGGCTGCCCAAGGTTCCGCACGTGCTGGACCGCCCTCGGCAGCATCGGGACACCAACGTCCGCCGAGTTGCCGTGCGTCCGCGCAGCCGCGGTCCTCTCCAGCCGGGCAGCCAAAATGATGGCGTAACGTTTAATTTTATGAAATATCCTTCCAAGTTTCCCGGCGCGGGCGGCTCCGCCAAAGGACGCGGTGGCTGGTCGGCAAATGGTCAAGCCACGCCGAAAAAGGACCCCCTGCCCGAGCTGCCTTTAAAATACATGCTGGCCGGAACCAAGATACATATTGTGGTACGTGTGCTCGTGCTGCCGGACGGCCGAGTAAGAAAAGTGAAAATTGTAAAATCCTCGGGTCATCCGACCATCGACCATTTATTCATGGGAGCGATTCTAAATCATTGGAGCTTTATTCCTGCCCGCAAAAACAATATTCCCATCCGCAGCTACTGGCAGGAGAGCATTAACGTTAGTTCCGGCTAAACGGCCGGCTCGTGTTGAAGTGATCGGTGGTTCTCTGCGAAAATCCATCCCTCAATTTGATGTTGCCAAAAAGCTCGCCGGGCGACCATTGGAGCGGGTCATGCTGCACCGCGGTCTGGCAGGCAAGGTACTGCGGCAAATGGGGCGCATAACGCTTACGGCGATGATCTGGCCACGGTTTGTTGCGCCATTCCGGTGCCAGATGGCACGCTACGAGATGCCCATCAAGGGGTTGCCGACCGCATTTGAAAACTATCGCATTGCCCACATCAGCGATCTGCACACCGGAACCACGCAGCAACGGTTTTTGCGGCGATTGGCGCAAAGAGTATCCGCGGAACAACCGGATATGATCGTGGTGACCGGTGACTGGATTGATTATCAGCCCAAGTCCCTGGATAAACTGGCTGAAATCTTGCCGCTGCTGCGGGCCAGAGATGGTGTGACCGGTATTTTTGGCAATCATGATTACCATGAATATTCCTGGCGGCACGTAGGGGTCAGATCTTCTCACCGCAGTATTCACAAGCGGTTGCGACGGATGTTGCAGGAGCATGGTGTGCACATTCTGGTGGACGAGGCCCGGCCGGTGGAGCGGGCCGGTGCGTTTATCTGGCCGTCGGCGTGCAGTGGTACAAGAAGGTGCAGGACGAACATGCGCCGCCGGATGGCCTCTGTGCCACCGGGTGCGGCTTGCATCTGTC
>JAKAYZ010000045.1:4922-8814 GCA_021816165.1 Planctomycetota bacterium
ACGAGGCCCGGCCGGTGGAGCGGGCCGGTGAGTTTCTGTGGCTTGTGGGACTGGATGAAATGTGGGTGGGTAAATCGGATCCCCAGCGGGCCTTTGCCTCTGTGCCACCGGGGGCGGCTTGCATCTGTCTGCAGCATAATCCGGATGGTTATCCGCAACTTAAAAGTTATCCTTGGCAATGGATGCTCTGTGGGCATTCCCACGGCGGGCAAGTGGTGTTGCCCATGATCGGCCCGTTGTTTTTGCCGATGGAAAATCGCCGGTGGATTCGCGGGTTGTTTTGCTTTCCAGCCGATGGGCCGGTTGAAAAGCGCATGTTTGTGAACCGGGGCGTGGGTTATAGTACACCGCTGCGCATGCTGGCGGCACCGGAAATCGTAATTTTCTCGCTGCGCGGAACCCCCGGTACCGCCACGACTGTTCAGCCCACATCGGCAGGACTACAATGAGGTTGTGTTGACTAAAACCAGAACAACGTGGCGGCGAGCCTTGGCGATCATTGAAGCCAGAGCCGAACGCATTGACGTTTCTGCCGCCTGGCCGGCCGGCAATCTGGCGGCTCTGCAACGTTGCGGAGCCTTGGCCTGGGCTATTCCCCGCGCCTTCGGTGGCACGGGGATGGGTGCGGTGCTGTTGCACCGGCGGTATGAAGAACTGGCCCAGAGATGTCTCACCACAGCTCTAATTTTTACCCAGCGTGACTCGGCCGTTGGGTTTTTAGTGTCCGCCGCTGATGCTCCAATTTCCGCCCGACTGCTCAGATCCATGGCTCAAGGAACGATTTTTGCCACCATTGGCATTGCCCAATTGACCACTTCCGGCCGTCATCTGCCGCCGGCGGTTCTGGCGCGCCGAACCTCCGGCGGCTTCCGTGTGTCCGGTCGAATACCGTGGGTAACCGGAGCTGCAGCGGCCCATCGCATCATCGCGGGTGCAACCATGGACGATGGCCAACAAATACTCTTTGCCCTGCGCAGCCGCCAACCCCGCGTGGTGGTGGAAATCCGCAAGGATATGGTGGCTCTTAACGCCTCCTGCACCGGGGCGGTGCAACTGCGGCACGTATTGGTGCCGGATGCTGATGTACTTGTTCCACCCTGCCATAACGCCCTGGCGCTCCGCGGCCGGCAGCGGTCGTTTGGTTTAAGTACGTGTGTGTTGCCGCTGGGGGTGGCTGGTGGAGCATTGACCATGGCCGACGAACTGGTAAGAGCCAGGTTTCAGAGCTGTGGCGAGGCCATCAGCACATTACGGAGGGACTATACCGATTTGGCCGCACAGGTGTACCGGGTGGGAGCGAGCTGGCGATTGCTGCAAAGGCCGGGGATTGGCGCACAGTTAAGGGCGGCCAGCAATCATCTCGCGGCGCGCAGCTCGCTGGCGGCGTTGGAACTGGCCAAAGGGCATGGGTTCATGTGTGAAAGCCCGGCCCAGCGGCGGGCCAGGGAAGCGCTGTTTTTCTTCGTGTGGTCCAGCCCAACGGTGGTCATTGAGCAAACCCTGGCTTTGCTGGCCGGCCGCGGACGGCGATGAAGCCAGACCGCCACGCGGGCCAAGTTCTGCCGATTGGATCAGCGGTCAGATACAGGGCAGACCGACGCGGGTTCTCCGACCAAGGAATGGTTTTTCTGATACCAGACGTGAAGTCCGGATGGAAACTGTTGGCGAACCAGATTAGCTTACGGCTTCGGCGGCCGGTTGAAGAATCGCTGGACGGGGCGCGGCGGCGGTGGCCGAGAGGCGTTTGCCGGTGCGCAAAAGATTGGCAAATTCCGCCGCCGGCAGGGGTTTGCTGAAATAGTATCCCTGCATCGATTGGCAACCCAGCAATCGCAGCAATGTCACCTGTTCCTCTTTTTCCACACCTTCGGCTACGGTGCGCAGCTGCAGGTTATCGGCCAAATCAATAATTGTGTCGACGACCGCCAAATCTTTGGGATCATCCATCATGCCGCGCACAAACGAGATATCAATTTTCAGTGTGTCGATGGGGAATCGGGTCAGGTAGCTTAAGCTGGAATAGCCAATGCCAAAATCATCGAGCGAAAAGCGGATCCCAGTCTTTTTGATCTCCACCATGCGATTGCACAGCACATCGGTTTGGGCCATCAGAGTGCCTTCGGTAATCTCCAGTTCCAACAGCGTCGGGTCGATGGCGGATTCCTTAAGAACACGGCGGACGGTGTCCGGCAGGCTTGGTTCGCGGCATTGCAGGGCGGAAAGGTTCACGGCCACGGGGACGACGGGCAACCCGGCATTTTGCCAAAGCCGGATTTGATTGCATGCGGTTTTAAGAACCCATTCACCCAGCACGGGCATCAGACCTTTCTCTTCCGCCAGCGGAATAAACTTGGCCGGGGAAATCAGACCGCGTGTGGGATGCTGCCAGCGCAGCAGAGCCTCCGCGCCAATAATGCTCCCGGAATTCAGATCCACCTGCGGCTGATAATGAATGGACAGTTCATCCCGGGTTACGGCGTGCAGCAGGTCATTTTCCATCCAGAGATTTTCAACTGCCGCGGCATGCATCTCGGGCGAGTGGATGGCCATGCAGTTGCGGCCATCCTTCTTGGCTCGGTAGAGGGCTTCATCCGCGTTACGCAGCAACTCACTGCAATCCGCCCCGTCCCGGGGAAACAGGCTCAGGCCCATGCTGCATGAGACATGGAAGGTGTGGCCAGAAATCACGAACGGCACATTCATGGCCTCCAGAATTTTTTCCGCCACCTGGTTGACCTCCGCTTGGGATGGAATGGCCGGCAAAAGCACCACAAATTCATCACCGCCGAGCCGGGCCACCGTGTCCGCCTCACGCAAGCTGGATTTGATGCGCTGGGCCGCCATCTTCAGCAGCTCGTCACCGCTGTCATGGCCCAGGGTATCGTTTACATTTTTGAAGTTATCCAGATCGAGAAAAATCACCCCGACTATCTGGTCGTGCCGCCGGGCATGGCGAATGGTTTGTCCGAGCCGATCGTTGAGCAACGTGCGATTGGGCAGATCGGTCAGGGCATCATGATAAGCCAGGTAGCGAATGCGGTCTTCGGCGAGTTTGCGTTCGCTGATGTCGCGGAAAATGCCCAACAGCAGGGGGGTTCCCTGAAACACCACCCGGGATTCGGTCAATTCCACCGGAAAAGTAGAGCCATCCTTGCGCTGCGCATTGACCGTGTTATTGAGACTTTGTCCACTCTCCAGCACGCCTTGCTGGCGCAGCATACATTCCTGCTGATTTTCCTTCGGGAAAAGCATGGCCCCGCAACATTCGAGCATATCCGATCGCGTATAGCCGAACTGTTCCGCAGCGCGACGATTGAGATCAATTATACGGCCCGTTTCATCCATCAAAATAATGGCGTCTCCGGCACTCTCCATAATCAGGTGATAACGCAATTCTGAATCGCGCAGCGCTTGTTCGGTGCGGCGGCGGTGCTTTTCGCGCTCCATATCATCTAGGGCAAAGGAAATCCCGTGCGACATTTCAATAAGCAAGCCGCTGACCTGAGAATCAAAAAAGTTCTCGGCTACGGCGTAGACCGCCAATACCGCGGTGATTTTTCCATTACGCCGCAGCGGGAAGATTCCAGCGGAATTCAGGCCCATGGTCCCAAAGGTCGCCGCCAGATCAACGTCGGACAAAGTCATGAGATGATTGTTCACCACCGGCTCTTCCATGGTAAAAGCCCGGATAAGTGGATTCGACGGGGAAATCCGATCGGGACGCGAGGTATCCAGAAAATCGCGCAGGTGCTGGCGAAACTCGCCGTGGGCTGCGCTGATGGCGATTTCACCACTGGCCAGATCCTTTTCGGCAATCAGGGCCAGAGCAAATCCACCATACTTGGCGGCGATGTCGCACATCAGGAGGAACAGCCTGTCCGTCTCGCAATGG